>JALUUK010000187.1 GCA_027021395.1 Acidobacteriota bacterium | reverse complement strand
GATGCACTCGAGGGACGGCGGTTCGGCAGAGTCGAGGCAGGCGTCGAGCAGGCGCAGGCGTTCTCGGTTGACCGGTTCGATGCGTCGCAAGAGGACTTCGCGGATCAGGTCGTCTTTCGAGCCGAAGTGGTAGTGAACCGCAGCGACATTGACCCCCGCCTGCTGGGTGACGGCACGGATGGAGGTCTTGGCGAAGCCGTGCGTGACGAAGAGAGTCTCGGCGGCATCGAGAATGCGATCGCGGGTTTCTTGTCCGGACATGAAATTCTCTCAAACGACTGTTTCAATCATACGTTCGAGTGAGATTCCGCGCCACCTCCGATTTTCGGGAGCATTTCGTCCAGCAAGGCCGGCCGAGCGACCAGCCGCTCCTTGGCATCCTTGGGGAGCCGTTTGACGGCTCGTTCGAGCTTGAGCGCCAAAGTCCTTTCGCCGATCTCGTGGGCGAGCACCAGAGTCAGCGGCCCTCGACCGCGCAAGTAGCGGGCTCCGCGCGGACCCGCGGCGCAGTGCTCGTCGAAGCGGCGTGAGACATCGAGCGAGATTCCCGTGTACAAAGCGCCGTCCCGGCAGCGGATCATATAGATGCTCCAGCGGCCGCTCATTTGAGGGGATTTTCCTGGAGGCGTCTCATCGAAGAGATCTGCAACCCTTTGCACGCTTCGTGCGTAAGAAAGGCGTGTCCCCCTTCGGCCTTGTCGAGTCGAGGGGGAGTATGGAGCGACAGGATATGGCAGGACAAGGAAGTGCAGGAAACGTGATTGCGGCTCTCGCGAGTTTCTTCATCCCCGGACTCGGGCAACTCATTCAGGGGCGGCCGTTTTCAGCATTGATCTTCTTTCTTCTGACGGCGTTCATGTGGATTTGTCTGCTGGGGTGGGTCGTTCATCTCTTGGCCGTCTTGGACGCTGCCATGTTCTCGCCGCCGCGGTAGGGGTTTCGGCGAGGTCGCGACGAGGTCGGATCTAGAGCAGATCTTCCAGCTCTTTGCGGCTCTCCCGCAACTTGGCTAGGCGCTCGTTTTCCGTTCTAGCGAGCGCACGCTTTTCCTCCACCGTCTCGGCCGGCGCGCGTTCGACGAAGCGCGGGTTGCCGAGCTGTTTTTCGACGGAGGCGAGTTCCTTCTCGCACTTGGCGATGGCTCGGTCGAGTCTTTGAATCTCTTCGCCGAGGTCGAGGTATTGCTTCAGATCGATATAGAGTTCGAAATCTTCGTCGTAGTGCGCGGCCATGCCCGGGGTTCGCTCGGTGACGAATTCGATCTTGTCGAGGCGAGCCAAGAAGCAGACGGCGGCGTCGGCTCGCTCGAGCATCTGCCGACAATCGGTCGACAGAGGCTTGACCAAGGCGGTGACCTTGGCGTTGTCCTTGATGTTGCTCACGGCGCGAAGCTGTCGAATGGCGGCCACCAAGCGCTGCAAAACGGCGAAACGAGCCTCGATCTCCGGCTGAGGATCGGCCGCCGGCCTAGGATAGCGATCAAGAATCAGCATCTCGTGCGGGTCGGAATTTTCGGGGAAGAAAGCGAGATCCATCATGGCCGGGCGGATGCGTGACCAAAGCTCTTCGGTGACGAAGGGAACGCATGGGTGCAGGAGGCGGACCGTCGCCGCGAGAACCCGTCCCATGGTCTGCAATGCACCGCGTCTCGTCGCGTCGTCTTCGCTCGCCAGCCTCGTCTTCGACAGTTCCAGTGCCCAGGAACAGTAATCGTTCCAGACGAAGTGATACAGAGCTTGGGCCATATGCCCGAAATCGAATCGATCGAGGCCCTTGCGGCAGGCACGGATGGTCGTATCGAGTCGCGCCATCAGCCAGCGGTCTTCACTGGTGGGTTCTGCGACGGCGTCGGTCTTTGCCGGGCCCCGCGCGGCTTCCGCCTCGAGTGCGGTGATCACCCTGCCGGCGCCGTTCCATAGCTTGGTGATGAAGTTGCGACCTTCGGTGAAACGATCGAAGGACAGACGCACGCGCTCGCCTTCGGTGATCGAGTAGAGCAGCGTCCAGCGCATCGCGTCGGCTCCGATGCCGGGGAATCCTTCCGGGTAATTCTTCTCGATGCGTTTGATCAGGTTCTTCATGTCCGGCGGGCGGGATTCCAGCACCGGCTGTTTCAGATCTTCCGTCGTGGCGCCGTCGATGACGGAGAGGGGGTCGATGCCGTTGCCGCGAGACTTCGACATCGTCAAGCCGCGCTCGTCGGTGATCGTAGAATGCAGATAAACATCTTGATAGGGGAGTTCGCCCGCGAAGAGGAGCCCCGCAAAGTTCATCCGCGCCACCCAGAAAAACAGAATATCCTTCGCGGTGGACAACACGCTGGTGGGGTAGTAGCGCTTGAAGTCGGAAGAATCTTCGGGCCATCCCAGGGTGCTCAAAGGCCAGAGCCAGGAGGAGAACCAAGTATCGAGCACATCGCTTTCCCGGGTCCATGCGTCGGGGTTTTCTCTGACGATTTCCGGGGTTTCGATGGAGACGACGATCTCTCCGCTCTGCTTGTGGTACCAGGCGGGAATGCGATGTCCCCACCAGATTTGCCGAGAAATGCACCAGTCGCGAATCTGGCTCAACCAATGGAAATAGACTTTCCCGTGGTGGGGCGGGTGGAAGGCGATGCGGGCTGCGTCGTCGCTTTGCACCCACTCGTCGCCTTCTTTGCGGTAGCCGCTCGCCTCGAGCGCACGCTCGGCCAGCGGTTCCATCTTGACGAACCACTGATCCGACAGTCGGAATTCGATCGGCGCCTTGGAGCGATAGCTGCGTCCGAGCGCCATGCGATGATCGCGAACCTCGGCAAGCAAGCCCTGCTCGTCGAGATCTTCGAGCGCAAGCTTGCGGCAGGCGAAGCGATCGAGACCGCGATACTTTTCCGGCACCACGTCGTTCATCGTGGCGTCTTCGTTCATGACGTTGATTTGCTCGAGCTGATGCCTTAGGCCGACTTCGAAATCGTTGGGATCGTGCGCAGGGGTGATTTTGACGCAGCCCGTTCCGGTTTCGGGGTCCGCGTGGGAGTCGGTGATGACGGGAATCTCGCGGCCCTGCAGCGGGAGACGCAGCATCTTGCCGACAAAGCGCGCGTAGCGTTCGTCGTCGGGATGGACCGCGACCGCGACGTCCCCGAAGAGGGTTTCCGGGCGAGTGGTGCTGACGACGAGGAAAGAACCGGGATCATCCACCAGCGGATAGCGGATGTCGTACATCTTGGCAGCCGTGTCTTCCTTGTCGACCTCGTCATCGGATAGCGCGGTGCGATCGACCGGGCACCAGTTG
>JALUUK010000186.1 GCA_027021395.1 Acidobacteriota bacterium | reverse complement strand
GGTCGTGCACCACGGTCTCGAAGAAATCGCTTTCGGCGACCGCGGAGGCCTCGCACTCCTCATCGACCGCAGTGGGCGAAATGAGAGCCGCCTGACGAAGATCCCCGACGCTGCACCCCGGAATGCTCGCGACTTCCAAGAAGAAGAGATCACCGTTCAAGCCGACGGTTCCGCCTCCTTCGCCGTCCGGGTCGAAGCCGAGGGAGAACGCGCCGCAGAAGAACGTTCCTATTTTCGGCTCGAAGAAAACCGCGGCGGCGTTTTGCAGCATCGACTGCTGCGGGAGATGCCCGACATCATGCTCACCGCGGTGAACTTCGAGGCCATGGGGCTCGAGAATGAAACCGTTTCCTACACCTACAACGGCAGAGTCGATGGCTTCGCCCGACTCGAAAAGCAACGGCTTTCGCTTCCCATCGGGCTCTTGCCTCCAGTCTTTCCGGCGGATATTCCCGATCCCCGGCGCGATATGCCGGTCGTCTTACCGAGGCCTTTCAGCAGCGAGCGTCGCACGCTCATTCGTCTTGGACCGACGATGAAGGTCGTCGAGAGCCCCAAGAGCCACCACATCGATTCCCCGTGGGGCTCGCTGCGGATCGAAGCGCGATCCACCCGAGACGGCGTCCGCATCGACATTCACGCCGTAGTGCGAGGAGGACGCGTCAGCGTCGACCGCCTCGACGAATGGACCGGTTTTCTCGAACGAGCCCGACAGGCGCTCGGCCAGCGCCTCCTCGTAGAGATCGGCCCGGAGGTACGCCCATGAAAAACGGAACGGCCGGCGCACTTCGTATTTGGCCGGCGTGTTTGTCGTTGCTATGCGTCCTATCCTCCGCTTCTCTTGCGGCCTTGGGGCCGCGGGGTGGCTGGGATCTCGCCGTCGCGGGCCGTCATCAGCAGGCCAAGGACTTCTTCGCTGCGCGTCTCGTAGACGATCCCGCCGATCTCTCCGCAGCATTGGGCTTGGCGTCGCTGCTCGACTTGGAAAACGAACGAGACGCTTCTTTCCAAGTGCTCGCCCGTGCGCTCGCCGCCGATGCGGACGGCCCGCTTGCCGCCGGCATCGTCGCTCGTCTCGCCATGACCGCCGGTCTCGCACCGGACGGCGGCCGAGCGGCCCTACCGATCCTCGAACGCATCGCGCGAGGCGAGGTCACCGTCGACGATCCGGAGGTCGTCGCCATCGCATCGGAAGCCGCGGCGGAAATCGCTGTGCGCCTCGGACTCGGCGAAGACTCTCTCGGCGCTCGTGCGGCTTCGCTCGGTCGAGTGAGATCATGGCTGCTCGACGGGCCGCACGGCCGTTTCCCGCAACGAGGATTGGAGGATCTCGCCCAACTGCCTGCGGACGACTTCCTCGTCAGCGACGACGGCGCCCCCATCACGAGGGCCGGCGCACCGGCGGAAGACGGCATGCCGGGCCTCGAGATGCTCACCTTCTTCGCCGATGGAAAGGTCGTCATCCCCGAAGCCTATCGGCGCCACGGAGCGGTGCGAGCAACGGTCGATCTCATCGCCGAGGAAGCGGCGACACTCCGCCTCAGATTGGCGACTCCCGTCTCCTTTCACTGGTCGATCAACGGCCGAACGATTCTTCATCTGCGACGCACTCAGCGGCGTCTTGCCCGTGCGCACAGTGCGCGCGTCGAAGTCGAAGCCGGACGCCATCGCATCGTCGTCGCGATCGCCGCGGATTCTCCTTCGTCGGCGTTTCACCTTTCGATGACGCCGATCACCGGAAAAGCCCCTCGTTTCGAATGGCCGCAGCCCGACGCGCTCGATTCCGATGCGACTTTTGCGCTTGAAGAAACCGCTCTTGATGCTCCTTTTCTCGAAGAGGTCATCACCGAACCTTCAGCGCTCGATGATCCCGCCGCCGTACTTGCCGCCAACGATTGGCTGGCTCTGCGAGGTCTCGACCACCGGCGTGGACCGCTGCTGGCGGCTGCGCACCAACGCTGGCCGGAGTGCGCGCCGATCACGCTCGCGCTGGCTGACTACTATCGCGAGGCGGATACCGGCGCTGCACCGGAAGAGGATCTCGGCGCGGCGCGAAGCCTCTATCGTCGCCTGATCGAAACGCAGCCGCAGGCGGTCCGCCCCGCTCTGCGCCTCGCCGAGATGGATCGTGCCGGTGGGAGAGCCGACGAAGCGTGGGGAGCGGCACGCAAGATCCTCGACGCCCGGCCGCATGACGCCGATGCCGCGTTGCTCGCGCACGAAATCGCACGGAGACGTTCATGGTGGCCGGAGGCGCAACGGCTGATCGAGCGCGCTCGTGTGCATTCCCCACTGCGCGGCGACCTCTTGCACTGGGCCATCGTTCACGCTCGCCGATCCGGCCCGCCCGACCACCTCGAGAGCCTGCTTCAGACGCAAAACCGGCGCCAATATCACGACACGGAGTGGCCGCGGCATCTCGCGATGACCGAGCGTGTCGACGATGCGCTCGATCATTGGAATCGACTGATCGCCAAACGCCCGTCGACACCCGCTTACTGGAAAGAGAAAGTCCGATTGCTCGTCGACGACCGGCGCTGGGATGAAGCGCGTGCAGCCTTGAATGCTGCGAAAAAAGTTTTCCCCTTGGCGTCATGGATCCACTTCGAAGAAGCCGGCATCGTATTCTCCGCCGACGGAGACGACCAGTCGCGCGCAGAAGAGGCGCGGCGGCATCTCGAGCGAAGTCTCGCGCTCGAACCGGCACACGTCCTGACGCGCGATGCCCTGCTGCATCTCGGCGCCGTCGATCATGCCGCCGAGTGGTTGGTCGAGCCATCCGAAATCCTCTCTTCCACCAATGAGCCCGCATCGGGCACCGATTCTGCGCTGCTTGCGGATATCGCGGTCGTCTTCATCGACCCGCAAGGCGGACAGACCGAGGTCTATCAGGGCATTCACGGTGTGTACACCCGGCAGGGAGTCGAGCACGAAGGGCAACTTGCGGTTTTTCCCGGGGCGATGATTCAGAGAATTCGCATCTTCAAACCCGACGGTGCCATCGTCGATGTCGTCCCCTCATCCCGCAATCCGGTGAACCTTCCCGGCCTCGAGCCCGGTGATGCTTTCGAGTACATCTGGTATCGCTACATCCCACCGTCGCAGATCGTCCCCGGAAGCCTCGACGGCCGTTCGGTCTTCATCTTCCAAGGCCAGGACCGCGAATATGCTTTGAGTCGCTATGTCGTCGTGCACCCGGAGGAGATGGAGGTGCGGGTCTGCGGCGTAGAGCGGGAACTCTCCACCACGGATGAGCGAAAGGACGGCCTGCGGATTCGTTCAT
>JALUUK010000185.1 GCA_027021395.1 Acidobacteriota bacterium | reverse complement strand
CTGGTCGAAGCGATGGGCAAGATCATGCGCGCGAGACTTTGCGCAAACCACCCCGTGCAGTGGGCGATCGCACCGGCGCTCGAAGGGCCCAACGAGCACATCCTCGAGGTCAACGAAAAGCTTCGGCGACGCCGCGACCTGACGGCAAAGCGCCTCGCGGAAATTCCCGGCTGGGAGTTGGCGGCACCACGCGCTGCTTTTTACGCATTCCCCACGATGAACCTCGGCAAGAGCGATGAGCAAGTGGTTCAAGAATTGATCCTGCAGCAGGGTGTGGTGCTGGTCCATGGCTCCGGATTCGGCCAAAAAGACGGCACGAACCACGCAAGAATCGTCTTCTTGCCGCAGGAAGATCTGCTCGACGAGGCCTATTCGCGCATCGCGGCCTATACCGCCGGCCTCTGAGCACTCCTTCGACCGAGCTTTCACCGTATACTTCTGCGGGTTTTTTCGTGCCCTGAGGAGATACGACGTTGAATCGCCCACCATTGCCCGCCCTCTTCCGCGCACTCCTTGTCTTGATCACCGCCTCGTCTTTCGCCCTCCCGACGGCTCATTCGAGCGCAGACGATATCGACACGGCATGGGGCGAAGGGAAACGCTATTTTCTTGGAGTCGAAGCCGACGCGGCAGGGCGCGACGTGATCTCCGCAGAAGGATTCGACATCGCCGGGCATGACCTCGCGGCGGATTGGGTAGAGGTCATCACCGGCGAACGCGGCCTAGCGCGACTCGTGGAACTCGGCTTTCGCTTCACGATTCTGAAAGTGCAAGACGGTCCGCAGCCGTTGTATCCGCAAGACGAGCCGGAAACGGACGCTCCGCTTTCGGATCAACGTTACACCGATCCTGCCGAGATGGAGGCCTTCCTTCAGCAGGTCGCCGCAGATCACCCGCAGATCACTCGTTTGACCAGCCTCGGCCTGTCCCTGGAAGGACGCGACATCTGGGGAATCATGATTTCCGACAACGCCGACGTAGACGAAGACGAACTGGCGGTCCTCTTCAGCGGCGCACATCACGCGCGCGAGGTCATGACCCCCGAAGTCGTGCGCGATATGGTAGACCAACTCACCGACGGCTACGGCATCGACCCCGAGATTACGGACATGGTCGATACCTACGAAATCTGGCTGGTGCCGATCGTCAACCCCGACGGCCTGAACGTCGTTTTTACCGCCGATCAGAATTGGCGCAAGAACACGCGGGACAACAACAACAACGGCGCGCGAGACAGCGGCGATGGCGTCGACCTCAACAGAAACTATGAGTGGGGCTGGGGCAACCAGTGCGGTGGCTCGTCCTCGAACCAAGCCTCCGCTACATACCGCGGCCCACGAGAAGGATCGGAACCCGAACAGCAAGCGATGGCTGCTCTCGGTCGGAAAGTCCGCCCCCTCTTCGATGTCGAGTATCACGCCTACGGGGAAGACGTGTTCTACGCGCTCTCCTGCGATCCACGCTACAGCCCGAAGCTATCGACGATCCCTTCTTCGCCCGACCAGAACATCTCTCGAGTCATCGCCGAAGACTATGCCTCGCGAATCGTTCAAGCAGACGGCGGTGTCGGCTACGGCGCCGCGTCCTATGGATCGCGAGTCGATGGCACGGGACGCGATCAGCAGTACTACGAAAACGGAACCATCGCGTTCGTCACCGAGGTCAACAACATCGCCGAGGGAGGCTTTCGCCCGGACTACGGCGTCTATCGCGATGCAACGGTCGAAGGACAGCGCCCTGGGTGGAAATGGTTGATTCAACGGATATCCGGCCCGGCAGTCGGCGGCCATGTCGTCGATGCCGTCAGCGGTGAAGCCGTCGAGGCAACGATCACGCTGGATGAGATGACTCTTCCCGCAGGACAGCGTATCACTTCGGAGCCGGGCACCGGACGCTTTCATTTGATCGTCGTTCCGGGAGACTACGTCGTTCGCGCAGATGCTCCGGGCTATGAGCAAGGTGTCGCCACCCTGACCGTAGGATCCGTCTTCGTTCCGACCACCATCGAAGTCGTTCCGCTCGGTTCCACGCGCCTCGTCGAGGAGAACTTCGAAGATCCGGCTCGAGCTGCCCTTTGGACCGCTGGGTTTCCCGGCGATACGGCGACGGATGGTTTCTGGGTCTGGGGCGAACCCTACGGAACCCAAGAAGGCACCGTTCAGACCTCGCTGCGATGGGGCAATCCACGATTCGACGCAACGCCCGGAGAGGCCGTATCCGCCTTCGTCACCGGGAACCAACCCGGAGCCGGTATCAAGACGGACGACGTCGATGGAGGCGTCACGACGCTCATCTCGCCGAGCTACGACCTTTCCGGATGGTACGGCGTCACGGTGAGTTGGCAGCAATGGTTCAAGCAAGAATCGCTCGATCCGCTCGACACGTTGTCGGTAGAGGTTTCAGTCGACGGGGGCAATGCATGGGAGACGCTGCAAACGCTCAACACCACCACCGGCACGAACGAAGACGAGCCCCGTTGGGCCGCCGCATCGGCGACTCTCGACACCGTCGTTCCCGTCGGCGCCGATACACGGTTCCGCTTCCGTGCCGAGGACTCGGGCAACGATCACTTGGTCGAAGCGGGGATCGATGAGTTTTCGATTGATGGTTTCTCTCTCGCCGTACAAGGTCGAGTCCGAGGAGTGCTGCTCTCCGACCCCGTCGATACCGTGCTCACTTGGGACCCGGTACCCGGTGGAAACGGCGCGGTCTATGACGTCGTTCGTGGAGACCTCTCAGCCCTCTCCGGAAATGCGGCAGGCGTCAATCTCGGACCGCTCTTGTGCATCGAAAACGACTCGAGCGACACGGATACCATCGGCAATCCCGATTCCGACACTCCTGTCGCCGGTGACGGCTTCTTCTACCTCGTACGATTCGAAATGGGATTCAGCTTGGGGGACTACGGCACGGGCTCAGCCGGCGGCACGCGCGACGGCACGGGCGGCTGTTCCCCTTGATCCTGCCGACGATCTAGAGCCGTGGGGATGGTGGCCGCGGATCGACCTGTCGGCGCAGAGCATGCGCCTCGATGGCTCGGCTCAAACGCGGAGGAAAAGTCAATCCCAGCCCCCGGTAGAGAGTCAGCATATCCATGGTATTGCGCTGCGGATCGAAAACTTCCCGCACAAAGCGTCGGCGCTCATCGGGTTGTCCGCTCAGGACGTGGGGAGTGAGGCAAAATGTCTTCAGGCCCTGCGCCCAAGCTTGCTCGTCGGCGGCCGGCAGGAGCAATCCTCGCGGTTCACGAAGCCGGGTTGACCATGATCCGGCCTCAGCTCGAATCCAATC
>JALUUK010000184.1 GCA_027021395.1 Acidobacteriota bacterium | reverse complement strand
AGACCGACCGAACTTTCGCACCGAAACGCGCATCGATGTCCCAGCCCTGATGCGGAAGGACCGTACCGAAACGAGAATCCCGCACATCCCCGAAAGGCTGCGAAATCCGTCCCCCAGCCGGCCGCGAAAGCAAGCCGCGAAAGTGCCGTATGTCCAAGTTCAAGCCTCCGATCGCGCGTTGCCCGGTGATCATTTCGCCGATCAGATCGGAAGCGCGCTGCAATTCCTCGAGCGCTCTCGCGCGAACGGAATGCTGCTCACGAATTCGGGCGAGCAGCTTGCGGCGCGCAGCCGTCGCGCGATCGAGTCGCACCCGCGAGACCCGGATCTCCTCTTGTCGTTCGGCCAACGCCTTCTCCTGGGATTCCTCGACGTCTTGCAGCTCTTCGAGCTTCCGCAGATCGCTGCGAATGCGCTCGACTTCGATCCCCTCCCTCCGCGTGAGTTCATGCGCTAGGCGTAGACCGCCGGCTAACTTTTCCGCATCGGCAGCGGCGAGAACGGGCCTGATCCGTGATGAAGGCCCGACGCGATTCAACAACCGGGCGGTCGCAGCCAAACGCGAACGTCGAGTCGAAAGACCGGCCCTCACCGCAGCAACCTGCTCTCGCGTCGCCGCAAGCGCTTCCGCTGCCAAGTCCCTCAAGACACGCAATCGCTCGCGCTGAGCGTCGAGCAGACGAGCTTCAGCAGCAAGGCGATCGAGCTTGCCCAAGATACCGACCTCGCGTGCAACGAGCTGGTCTCGGTCTTCGATCAGACGTGCAATCTCGCGTTCGAGTCGAAGCCGTCGCTGCTCGAGACGACTCGAGTCGGTTTCCGCAACGACAAAGATCGATCCGGCTCCAACCACGAGACAAAGCACGAGTCCTCGGCAGGAGAAGCGCATTCGACCCACCGCCACCGTCCGACTCAGCGTCCCCAGATCACCCGGCCGTTCATCGCCTGTGGCGACTTCAGCCCCATCTCGGCGAGTATCGACGGCGCAATATCGATGATTCCCGGGTCGTCGACCTTCAACTTTCGGTTGATGAAGAAGATTCCCGGCACCTTGGATGGCTCGAGCGAGCAGTGATCGCCCGACCAGACACGGTCGTTGTCTTCGAAAACTTCCGTGCTCAACCCTCCGAGCGTGTCTTGCCAAGACACTCGATAGTCGAGGATATTTGCTAGACGTAGATCCGGGATCTTGGATGAGTCGAAACCCGGCTCGTAGATCTCATCGCGCGTATAAACCTTGTAGATCGGTTTCAGACCGGTCGCCTCGTCGACCTCTGCTTCGAGCCCTTCCTTGATTTCGCGAATCAAGTTCTCGTATTCTTCACCCGGCATGACGATCCCCTTGGGCTCACGTCCCACGAGATTGACGTAGAGCGACCCGAGACCCATCGCCCACGCTCGAGTTCTCGACCAATCGATTCCGGAGAAGACATCGACTCCCGTAACGTCCTTGTCGAAAAGTTGGTCGAGATTGCGTGTCTGAGTCTGCCCCTTGAGGACGAGATAACCCTTCTTGTGCAACCATGTGTTGTAGTTGATCTGTCGACGAAAAGACGAAAACCCGTGATCGGAAACGACGAGAAAGAGAGTGTCGTCACCCGCTCGCGCTCTGGCTTTGCCGACGAGGTCATCCATGCGTCGATAGACGTCCCGCATCGCCTCTTCGAACCGCCCGGCGGTTTCCGGATCGTGGAGAGGATGCCCGGGATCGAGTTGGTACCACATCATATGTCCGGCTCGATCGGGGAAATAGAAGATCTGCACATACATGTCCAGATCTCCCTCATCGAGCATTTGGTCCATGATCGTCGAAAAGCGTTCGACCGTAAATTCCATGTCTTCCAGGAAGAGATCGATGTCTCCGACACCTGACGGATAGGACCAAGTATCGATCCCCCAGCCGATGGTCTTGAACAGCCCCTTTTCGTCGGAAAGTTTTTCCGCCAAATCCACGGGATGAGAGTATGGAATGGGATGACAAGTCGGATGAAAATTCACGGGAGAAAAGTAGAGATTGACCTCCGGCTCGAGCGAGATGAGTTTGAAGCGCCCCATCCCGCGTAGAGGCTGCAGTCGATCGACCAGCCAGTTCAACGGATAGTCGACGACCACCCAATCGGACCACTCTCCGGGTTTGAGCGTACCGCTCTGACCGCTGAGCGTCCAACTCAGTTCCTCGTCTGTAACTTCGAGCGTGATCGGCAAGGTGATCTGCTTGGGGTAGCCGTCGGCTTCGATCTTCTTTGCCAGTTCGGCCTTCTTCGCCTTGCGCTCATCCCGAGAGAGTCCCTCTTTTTTCCACTTCTCGACCGCGCGCCTGAGCACGTATTCGTGAAAGGGGTAGTTGTAAGGCCCGATGAGTTTGTCCTCCATCACTCCTCGAGCGGTCGGCAGCACTTTCAGATCGAGGCTGAATTGGTTCGATCGATCCTTGATTCCCGGATCCGAGCTCCATAGCGTCGGCTTTCCCACATGGCCCCGCATATCGGGAACACCGAGACCCGAAATCATTTTCGAACCGCCGGGCAGTTCCTCGGCGGGAAAGGTCACCGGCACCCTGACGATGCCGACCTTCTTGCCGTGGTTTGCTGCTACCGTCCAAAACGGTGTGCCCTGACGGTTGTTCGTCGCGGTCGGTACTTCGAGAGGCAGGAGCCGAGCGATAGGCCCAGCCAATGCCACCGTGATGCCGACCCAGACGACGAGTTCCGCCCCGGCCGCGACCATCCAAGAAAAGCCCAGCACCTTCAACACGAGCAATACGATCAATCCCGCCAGCAACCCGATGGCTGCGGCCGCCAACCAGCCGTTCCATTCGCCGAACCCAAAAATCTTCTCTCCCCTCGCCGCCAACGCGAAATCCGGAATGTAGGACCCTGGTTCCCGCAGGAGAAAGTCGAAAATCTCCGTTCCTCCAGGATCGTTTCCCGTCGCGAACGTCGACCACGAAACCGGCGTTTGCGGAGGATTCGTCGGGAGCAAGGGGGCGAACTCGCCCTGCCGGCGGAGAGCCGAGAGATTCGGTAGCAGGCCTTCGTCCATATAGCGTTGCACGAGATTCGGATCGGCTCCGTCAAAGCCGAGAACGATCACTTCCGGCCCGGTCGCGCTTGTATCGGCAGCGAACACCACCGAACCCAAGAGGCAGGAAACGAGAAGCGAATGAACCAACCCACGGCGAAACCGAACCCATGATCCTCTGCAAGAACGCAACATCTATCACTCCTAGGGAATTCCGATTATGCCTCATGCCGCCGTTTCGACACACGAGAACTCCAGTGTCACCGAGACA
>JALUUK010000183.1 GCA_027021395.1 Acidobacteriota bacterium | reverse complement strand
CCGCTATGCGATTTATGCCCAGTATCATGCGGGCAAGCTGCCGGGTGAGCTTGGTGTCGCTCCCGAATTCGATTCCGAAGGGAAGCGAGACTCGAGTGCCGATCAACTCGCCCATGCATTGGCCTCCTTTCTCAGGCAGGACTTCGACGATGCATGGATGCGGATTCGAACGATCCGCGAGGATGCCGACGACGATCCCTACTTCCATCTGCTGCGATCCGAGTTCTGTGCGATGTTGGCGGATGACCACTGCGCTCAGGCTTCGGCAGCAAGCGCGTGGGCTCTCGCACCGACCGATCCATCCGTGATCAGCAACTATCTGAGATACCTCGATGAAGAGTCCTACGAGCAGAAGCTGGACCTAGTCCAGGCTGGACTCGAGAAGTGGCCGCACAGTCTTTCTCTCCATCTCCAACTTCCCGGCCTATTCGAGAGTTTGAATCGCGTCGAAGAGGCCAAGGCGAGCGTGCATCATATTTCCGTGTTCTTCGCCGAGTCCGAGAGAGCACGCCTCTTTTGTGCCGGCTGGGAAAAGAGAACGGCGAGTCCTGCCGAATGGGTCGCGGTCACCAAAGAGAAGTATCGCCGGACGCCGGAGGACAATGGCGCCCTGATCGAATATGCCAAAGCACTGGCAACCCAAGGTTCTCTCGCCCATGCCCTGGCATTGATCGAAGAGCGGCTGCTCACGCGCCCGGGAAACAGCCGGCTTCGGAACACTCATTCCTATCTGTGGGGTCGGTACGAGGAGCAGAGTTCCGAGTTTCGTGACCCGCATCAGACGGTCGGCGAGGGGGTGCCGCCCGACGCGAGCACCATGAAGACGCAGTGGCTTCCTCTCGGTCGAGCGCTCGCGATCGCCCAACGGGAGCGCTCCCTCGTGCTCGCCTATTTTCCTGGAGAGGGGCTTTGGAAGAGCAAGATGGACGAGAGTCTCGAGCAATTGCTCCTTTCTGGGGATCTCGATGATTTCATATTGGCCCGCGTGGAGGGTCATGAGGCCGTAGGTCAGCGAATCTTTGCGACACCGTCCGTTCTGATCTTGGGCGAAGACGGAAACCTGATCTACCGAGCGGAGGGGTATCGGAAGAGATCCCGCCTAGCCAACGATCTCGATCATGCGCGTCGTATCGCTCGATCGAGAAGAGAACAGCACCCATCTCCGTTGTGGCTGGCTGATGCAGAATTTGCGTTCTCACGCGCCCAAGATCTCGGACGGGCGGTTGTGATGTATATCTACACCGACTGGTGTGGCCCTTGCAGGAAGATGGAGCGGACGACGTTCGCTGATCCCGATGTGATCGCGATGCTCAATACTCACTTCGTACCGTTGAGACTGAATCCCGATGTCGATGAGCACGCGCAACGCAAGTGGTCTCCCGGCCGCTTTCCGACAGTCTATCTGGTTTCTGATGCGGGAATGATCCTCCAAGAAATCGAAAGCCGCTCTCCGAATGATCTCATTCGCGATCTGGGCACAAGTGTGAACACGGCAGTGCTCAGGAAGAAGGGAGTGAAGGAATATTCTTTGCTGAGCGCGAAAAAAAGACGCCTGAAAAGCATGCACACGCACGGAATGCACCGTTCCATTCTCGCCGAGCTGAGTGAACTTCCTTTGGAATTTAGAGAGGGTACTTTCACGATGGAGCAGCTAGCTGCTCAGGCCGTCCGGGACATGGAGCGTTCTCGCCGAGCCGCGAGAACCGTTTTCGAAAACACCGATAGACCGACGTGGGCCTACGCCGATCTCATGACGGACTACTCGAATGAACGATATGGCGATGATCAGGCGACCAGGAAGAGAATAGAGTCCGAGCTGAAACGATATCGCGATCGTCCTGCTCATCGCGGAGCCGTTCTTCTGGCATATGCGATGAGAACGAAACACTACGACTGGCCAAAAGATCAAGAGGGGGTCTTGGCGGCATTCGACGCCGCCATCAAAGGGGGTGCGGGCAGTGCTGCGAGATGGGAAAAGGCCAACCTATTGTTGTCGCTCGGACGGGAACGCGACGCACTCACCTCTCTAAGACCTCACGCGCCTGATGCGGATGTGAAGGAGATTCTGCTTTCCGCAATCCTTTCGAAAAGAACAAATGAAATCGAGGATATGAAAAGCTTGCTCGAAATCGCAGCGGCCGACTGGGGTGCCGCCGGAGTCGCCTTCTCGCAAGGTCGATCTCTTGCAGGGCGTGCTGACGACTTTCCCCTCGCCGAGGAGTTGGCTGTAGACTGGCTGGATACCAGCGCCGCGCTTGCCGAAGATGATCCGCACCTTCTTTGCCACTACGGTTCCTTTTTTGTTGAGCAGGGCACGAACCTCGATGCCGCAGTCCGCGCCCTTGAGCGCGTCGCCGTTCTCGCAGAACAGACCGGGGATGACTTGCCGCCGTCCTGTCTCGCGACACTGGGCTGGGCTTTGCATTTGCGGGGCGAGGATGAACGAGCGCTCGAAGTGATGAATCGCGCGGGCAGAGTGCGCGGCCGCCCTGCCTTCTTCGACCCGGAATATGCCTATCGTCTAGGGGTGATTTATTCCCGGCTTGGGATGACTGCGTTGGCAACGGAGACCCTCGCTCGCGTTGCCGGCAAGAACGAGCGCGACAAGAACACGCCGGCCGGCGAATACGGGGCCGCGATTCGGCGGATCCTCGAGGAATTGTCCCAAAGCGAATAGATAGTACGGAGGGTGCACGTCGGATGCACGGTGAACGCCGTTTCATCCAAACGGCAGGCGCAGATGGCGCAACGAGGCTAGATTTTGAGGGAAACCGGTCGGCAGCCGTCGCACCACCCCAAGAAAACATCGGGATGCGTGTGCGCCGGAAGTTCATCCGAGGACCCGGGACATCCGAGGGCCCGGGGAAGGTCCTGCCGTCACCACGCGTCCGGAAGGCGGAGTTCCTAGATGGTTCACGGGTGGGGGGTGGACAGACCGCCCGCGGGTCTGCTAAGGTCCACGGCAGCACGTCGTCATGAGGTGGTCCGCTTGATGCGCGCTCCGCTTTGGATTCCTCCGTTGGAGGGTCGTCGGTCCGTCGGTGCCGTGTCGTTCCGAATCGGGCTTTTCGGGATCGGGTTTGCTCGGATCGGTCGCAGCGTTTTCGCCGCATGAGCTTCCGTGTTCTCGTTGACCTTTTCGGTCCCGGGGTTTTTCGTCCCGGCTTCTCATGCCGGACGTCGGCGGGACAATTCTGGAACTTCTTCGCTCGATAGGAAAGAAACGAACGTGAAGGATCACTCCTCTTCCAACCGTGCCGGTTCCGGTCGGCGCAATAGCAAGAACTCGGGCAACTATCGTCGCCGCCGTCGTCGCCGTGGAGGGGGTGGGGGCGCGAACGATGCTGCGAGGAGGAACCTACAGGATTCCTCGTCGCAGCAAGCGCAGCAGGACGCCTCATCGGAGCCGATCGAGACGGCGGGTGTGCTCGAGGTCTTGCCCGAAGGCTATGGTTTCCTGCGGACGCAGAAGGCCAACTATCTTCCGCGACCCGACGACGTATGGGTTGCACCCGATGTGATTCGCGATCGGCGTCTGGAAGAAGGCGTCGAGATCAAGGGTCTCGCCCGCGCCACCGGGCGCCGCGGTGCCGCCTTGTTTCAGATCGAATCGATCAACGGTGCAGAGCCCGAGGCTTGGAACGAGCGCCGCCACTATCAAGACTTGACCGCGACGTCGCCGGAAGAACGAATCCAGCTCGAAACCGGACCCGAGCCGCTCGAGCCGAGAGTCGTCGATCTCGTAGCGCCCATCGGCAAGGGGCAGCGCTGCCTCGTCGTCGCGCCGCCGAAGGCGGGAAAGACGACGCTCTTGCAGCAGATCGCGCAGGCGGTCGACATCAACAATCCCGAAATGCACATGATCGTGCTGCTGATCGACGAACGTCCCGAAGAAGTCACCGATTGGCGTCGACGCGTCGCGCACGGAGAGGTCATCGCCTCGAGTTCCGATGAACTCGCACGAAACCACGTTTCCGTGGCGGAGATCGTCTTGCAGCGATCCAAGCGCTTGGTGGAGTCGGGCCGGGACGTGCTCGTCTTACTCGATTCGCTGACACGACTTGCGCGGGCTTACAACGTCGAGCAGCGCGGTTCGGGAAAGATTCTCTCGGGAGGTATCGACTCTCGCACACTCGAAAACCCGCGTCGCTTTTTCGGTGCAGCCCGGCGCTGCGAAGAAGGCGGCTCTTTGACCATCATCGCTTCCGCGCTGGTCGATACCGGATCGAAGATGGACGACGTCATCTTCCAGGAATTCAAAGGCACGGGAAATACCGAGATCGTTCTCGATCGAGAACTTTTCGAAAAGCGCATTTTCCCCTGCATCGACATCCACCAGACGGGGACTCGCAAAGAAGAGAAACTGCTCGGGGAGTGGACCCCGAAGGTCCATCTCTTGCGCAGAGCGCTGGCCTCGATGTCGCCGGCCGATGCCGTCGAAACTTTGCTCAAACGTCTTTCGGCATTCGAAAGCAACGAAAGTTTTCTCGCGCGCCTCGGTGCCAAAGGCTAGAGAGCTTGCGGGCGAACCTCCTCGGAAGAGGTTCTCCGTTCGCTCAAGTTTTCGGCACACCGCCGTTTCGGTTCCGCCCGCTGAAGGCCAGTTGTCCGCAGGCGGCCGATGCGTCCTTGCCCCTTGATCGCCTCACCGTTCCGATGACGCCGGCGCGTCCCAAGACGGAGAGGAAATGGTTCATTCGTGATTCCGGTGAAGGCTCGAACGGCAATTCGCTCGTGGGGTTGAACTCGATGAGGTTGACTTTGGCGCGCACTTTTCTTGCGTAGGCGGCCAGCTTGGCGGCGAGGTGCGGATGGTCGTTGATCCCGTCGAGCAAGACGACCTCCAGCGTGGGGCGGTCTCTGCGTCCTTCACCGAATGCGCGTACGGCATCGCCCAATGCGTTCAGATCGACGTTGCGTGCGATCGGCATCAGCGTTTCGCGGACCTTCTGATCGGCGGCAACCAGCGATACGGCCAAGCGAGGGACGTTCTTTTCTTCGGCGAGCTTGGCGATCCCCTTGGGCAATCCGACCGTGGAGACGGTGATACGACGAGGGCCGAGGCCGAATGCCTGCTCGTCGGTCAACAGACGGATGGCGCGCAAAACCGCCGTCAGGTTGCTCAACGGTTCGCCCATCCCCATGAAGACAATGTTGTAACGCCCTCTTTCAGCGGCGCGGTCTTCGACCAAGGCCGCGACTTGTCCGACGATCTCGCCGCAGTCGAGGTGGCGCATCAGGCCGAGGCGAGCGGTCATGCAAAAGGAGCAGCCGAAAGAACAGCCGATCTGAGAAGAGATACAGAAGGTCAGGCGATCTTCCGCGGGTATGGCCACCGCTTCGACACGTCCTCCGCGCGGAAGGTCGAGCAGCATCTTGATCGTTCCGTCTCGCGCGATCGTTCGCTGCGAGATCGTCGGACGCTCGAAGCGAAATCGCTGCTCCAGCGCAGCGCGCAGAGTCTTGGAAAGGTCGGTCCAGGCACGCGGCTCGAGCACGTCGCGACGGTAGAGCGCGGCATAGATCTGCCGGATCTTGTACGCTTCGAGGCCGAAGTCTGCGAGCGCGGCGCGCAGACCCTCCGCATCCAGCCCGTAGAGATTCGTTCGTTCGTCGTGCACCGCTGCTCTCTCCTGATCCGGAACGGGCGCCGGACTCGCGCTCCTCGCTCGTCGTCGACCGTTCGTACGAGCGAGGGGAGAAGAATACTCGCGCAGCGCGGGATTTGTGCCAAGCTTGGAGAGATTCGGATGAGGACGGGCGTGTTTTTTCGGGCTCTGTTGATGGCATTCTTGAGCTGGACGCTTTTCCGGCTGCTCTCGCGACTTTTCGTATCGGTTCGCTCCGTCCAAAGAGAATCGCCGCCGCAGGCTGCGGTCAAGAAGGGGCCGAGCGATCGTCTGGTGGAGACGAGCTGCGGTCTGTGGATTCCGGCCTCCAAGGCCATCGAAGCGCCGGCGGGCAGCCGGGCGCAGTATATTTGCCCGGATCGCTGCCGAAAGTGCCGTCCCGAGTGATCTCTTGCCGCCCTCGTTCGCGGCTCCCTATATTCCCTTCGGATCGTCCATGATCGGAAATGGGGGAGAGTGCGGTCCGGCGGACCCGCTGATCGATGAGTGGATACTAGGGAGTGGTCGTGAGCGAAAGCCTCATTTCGGAGCAGATCGAAGACCTCTGTCGGCAAGCCCAGGAGGCACAGGACGCCGGTGATCTCGCCACGGCGAAGCAGCTTTGGGAAGCTCTGCTGTCGATGGAGCCGGAAAACGAGATGGGCCGCGAGGGACTGAAGGTCTGCTCGCTAGCCGATGGGCAGTGGCAGGCCTTCGACGATGGAATTTCTCCAGGAGAGGAGTCGACGGTCGAGCAGAGGGAGCGCATCGAGGCCCTCCTGGCTGCGGGAGATGCGGAAGAAGCTCTCCGCCGGTCGGAAAGCTTGCTGGAATCTCACCCGCAAGACGATCTGCTCCGCGAAATCCACCAGAAGGCCAAGTGTGCCGTCCGATCACTTGCGGAAAAGCAAGCGCGGCTTGCCGAAAGTCGCGCGGCGCTCGAGCAAGGCCGAATCGAAGAGGCACGTGCCGCTTGCCGGAAGGTGCTCGAGGACGAACCGGGCGATCGTGATGCCGAACTCCTGCTCGAAGACATCGAGCGACAAGCCGACAGAGGAGCGGGAGGGAGCGAAAGCGAGGCCTCGGCGCCGGTGGGCTTCGATCTCGACCTCGACCTCGATCTCGGGCAGCCGCCTCGGGCGGGTCAAGATGCGGGTGCGGCCGGACGTATTACCCAGGAGACTCCGATCGCAGCGGTGGACGGGGACCTCGAGCTGGACCCGGAATTCTTGCCTTCACGGGAGGGCATCGCCCCGGTTTCGGACGCCGCACCGACTCTCACCGCCGCACCGACCGCCGTCGCGACATCGACCGCAGCCGCCCCAGCGATTTCCACCGCCGCTCCGGCGGGTGACGCTTCCACTTCGATGCGTGATTTGGTAGAAGCGGCAGCGGATCTCGAAGAAGACGAACCGGTGGAGACCTTCGTGCCTCCACCCGAGCCGGTCTTCGAGCCCGAAGAGCCGAAAGAGGTCACCGGCCCGGCGGCGGAGTTCTTGGCGCAAGCTCGCGAGGCGCTTGCGAACGGCGATTCCCCTCGCGCGATCGATCTGGCAGCGCGTGCACTCGCAGTCGACGAGTCGACGCCGGGTGCGCAAGAGCTTCTCGACGAAGCCCACCGACTCGGAAAAGAGAGAGAAGCCAAAGCCGAGAATCTGCTGAGCGTCGGCATATTCGACTTCGACCAAAAACGTTTCGATCGTGCGGAAACGGCGCTTAGGGAAGTGCTCGAACTCGTACCCGGGCATCCGGAAGCGCTCGACTATCTAGCCAAGATCGAGGAGCATGCGGCGAGAGAGGACACGGCGGCCGCTTCCTCGGCCTCTGATTTCGAGGGGCTCGGCGGCGAAATGCTCACCCCCATTCCGCTTCGCACACCGCAAGCGCTGAACGAATCGGCATCGACGGCCGAGGCGCTGACCGGAGAGGTGACGGGCGGCATGGATTCCGCTCCGCCCGCTCCGCCCGTCGTCGATCTCTCATCGGCGGGCCCCGTTGCTTCAGTTCCTCCGGCCGCCGTGCCACCCCTGCCGACGAAGCCGACTTCGACGAAAGCTGAACGAAAGAAAACCAAGCCCCGCACGCGGCGTTCCGGCCGACGTAGCTCGAGCGCGATGCTCTTTGTCGTTCTCGTCGCCGGCGCAGCAGCGGCCGCGTGGTACGGCTACCAAAGATGGGTGGTCGACGACGCGATCGAGGCGCCGGCTCCGGCGCCGGCGGCATCCCTACCAGTCACCGCCCAGAAGCCCGCGGCCGAGGCTCAGCCCGCCCACGAGGCATCCGGCGTTGAAGATGCCGCCCAAAGCGCGAGCGTCGAGACTTCCGCACCACAGCGTCGCTACGACAAGAGCGAGGTCCCCGGCTTGCGCCGCCGAGCACGGCAAGCTCTAAACGATGGAGATCCGAAGACGGCCGTAGACTTGCTCTTCGCAGCGCAATCGGCGGACCCAAGCGATTTCGATGTGCTCGACGAGCTCGAGAGCGCCCGCGAAGTGCTCGAGGCACGCCGAAACGCCGAAGAAAAAATCCGAGTCGCCAAAGCGGCCTTCGCCGAGGGGGCGTACGACGAAGCGATGAGGATCTTCTACCGCCTTCCCGAGGGCCACCAGCCCCAGGGCTTGTCGCGATGGATCGGGAATGGTTGGTACAACCTCGGCGTGCGTGCGCTTCAAGCCGGGGCCGTCGAAGAAGCCGTCCGTTTCTTCAAGAACACCCTCGAAGTCCAAGCGGATGACAGCGAAGCAGCTCGCCATCTCAAGGTTGCGACGCGCTATCGCCGCCGTGGTCTCGACAAGGCCTATCGTCTCTACACCGGAAACCTCTCTTTGCGCTCCCTCGACGACTAGGCACGAAGCCCTAGCCTCCGAACGCCCGTGATCCGTCCGTCTTGCGGCGCGGTTCACATCTGCGGCTTGCGTTTTGCTATGATGGTTTTGGATTCGATGCGGCCCGACGGTCGAGCCGTGCGTGCGTTCGGCGCGATCTCGGCGCCGAGGAGGCGAAGATGAGCGAGCTTCCCAAGGTTCGTGATCTGATGGATCGCGACTTCGTGACACTGCGCCCAAGGATGGAAATCGGAGAGGCGATCAACCTGCTGATGGACAAACGCATCACGGGTGCTGCGGTCGTGGGGGAAGACGGCGAGGCGATCGGCCTCCTCTCCGAAGGAGATTGCGTCAACACCCTGCTTCGAGGAGCGTACGATTGCCAGCCTTCCGGCGTGGTCGCCGACTTCATGTCCAAAGACTTCGAGACCATCACGCCGGAGGCTACGATCTTTGAATTGGCCGAAGCCTTTTCGCGCGTGAGCCGTCGTCGACTCCTCGTCGAAGAAGAGGGTCGGCTCATCGGGCAGATCACTCGACGCGATCTGCTCCGCTCGATTCAAAAGCACATGCAAGGCAGTGCCGGCTGGACCGACTTGTCCGAATCGTAAGAAGCATTCGGTGGCCGTGCATTCGTCGCATGGACGAACGAAGACAGCCCGTGCGGCACGCGCCCGACGTTTTCCTCATCTGTCCGGCGAGCCGTGCCGGCGAATCTTGATACGAGGTCACCGCCCTCCGCCATCGAGCATCCCGGCGCTTTGCGACACTTCTCGTTGGAGGGTCCGCATCATGGGTGTCGGGGTGGGGATCAGTGCTTGAAGTGGCGCCTGCCGGTGAGCACCATGGCAAGATCGAGACGATCGACCGCTTCGATCACGCTCTTGTCACGGATGCTGCCGCCGGGTTGGATCACGGCGGTGATGCCGGCCTTGGCCGCTTCTTCGATGCCGTCCGGGAAGGGGAAGAAGGCATCGGAGGCCATGGCTGCGCCACGTGCTTTTTCGCCGGCTTTCATCGCCGCCAACTTGACGGAATCCACGCGACTCATCTGGCCGGCTCCGACGCCGACCAATCGATCCTCGACGGCGAAGATGATCGCATTGGACTTGACGTGACGTGTCAAGGTCCAGGCGAAATGCATCGAGCGAAGCTCTTTTTCGCTTGGCGGACGTTGTGAGACGACGTCGAAATCACCGGCATCGTCGTCGTCCCATTCTTGAAGTAGATAGCCTCCGGAGACACGCCGGAGATCGAGACCGGGGCGGCGATAGTGCTTGGGATCACCCCAAGCGATCACGCGGAGCTTCTTCTTCTTGCGCAGGACGGCTAGCGCTTCTTCACTGAAGGCGGGGGCGACGACGGCTTCTAGGAAGATCGATGTCAAGGCTTCGGCGGCCATCGGACCGATCTCTTGATTGAAAGCGACGATTCCGCCGAAGGAGGAAGTCGGGTCTCCTTCGAGCGCGCGCTCGAATGCCGTCGCACTGTCATCGGCCGTGGCAGCACCGCAGGGATTGCCGTGCTTGATCACGACGCAGCCGCAACCGGGCAGCGAAGCGACCGTATCCATGGCCGCGTCGAGATCGAGCAGATTGTTGAAGGACAAGTTCGCACCATGGACTTGGTGCGCACGGGCCAACGTGGGCGCGTTTCCCTGCAACTGCCCGTAGAACGCTGCGCGCTGATGCGGGTTTTCTCCGTAGCGCAGATCTTGAATCTTCTCCATCTCCAGTGTCAGCTTTTGTGGGAAGAGCGAGTTCGCGACCTTCGGTGTGCCGTCTTTTTCGACTTGGTTCAGGTAAGAGAAGATCGCCGTATCGTACGACGCCGTATGCGCGAAAGCCTTGTGCGCGAGTTGAAAGCGCGTTTCATCCCGCAAACCGCCATGTTCGCGGATCTCGTCGGCAACGCGCGTGTAGTCCGTCGGGTCGACGATGACACCGACATCCGAGAAGTTCTTGGCGGCGGCACGCACCATGGTCGGACCGCCGATGTCGATCATCTCGATGATCTCGGCGAAGCTCACTCCCTCCATCTGCGCCGTCGCTTCGAAAGGGTAGAGGTTGACGACGACCAAATCGATGGCTTCGATTTCATGGCGCTCGAGATCGGCTTGGTGCTCTTCGCGATCGCGCATGGCGAGAATGCCGCCGTGGATGCGCGGATGGAGAGTCTTGACCCGCCCGTCGAGCATCTCGGGCATACCGGTGACATCGGCGATACGGCGCAAGTCGATCCCCTCGCTCGCCAGCAAGCGGGCGGTGCCCCCCGTGGAGAGGATTTCAACGTTCTGTTCTCGAAGTCGTCGGGCAAAGGCAACGACCCCATCCTTGTCGTAGACGGAAAGGATGGCACGCCGAACGGGTGTGATGCGCGAGGAGGGGGGCAGGGAATCCGAGGCCGTCATGGTCGAGTCTCCAGTTGCTTGGATCGTGTTGCGGGCTCGATGCTCGCAAAGGGCGTCCTGATCGCCGAGGGATCGAGCAGGGGGGTGCCGTGCAAATCGCCGTGGGCGCGGTGCCAAGCGAAGAGCCAGGCGCGCGCCGTCGCGGTCACCGCCAGCGAGACTTCGAGCGATGCCGTCGCGAAGGCGACGGAACGATCGTCGAAATCGGCGACCCCGGACTTTCGCCCCTCGGGGAAATAGCTGCGAAGTATGCCATCGTAGTCCCGGCGCGCACGCGAGGCGATCTCTTCGCAGAATTTCTCCGGGTCTTGCGCGTGCAGAGCCGGATCGGCAAAGCCCCCGAAGGTGGTCTTGATCTTGGGGAGCTTCGCCTCGACATAGCGGGTGAATTCGAGGTAGATCCGCTCTTCGCGGGGATCGTCCTGGCGGGTGTTCAGCCCGAAAGAGAGGTTCGCGGACTCGAATGCGATTCGGCCGAAGATGCGCGCCACGTTCTTCATCGGCTGCTGCTCCTCCATGGCTTCGACGAGCGCTTGGACCGAAGCGTCGACACACTCGAGTTTTTCGTTCGCACCGAGCGCGCTCATCTCCGTGTGCATGAGCGGCTCGAGCGCGCCGGCGAGCAGGCTCTTGCGATGTTTCGCGAGCTGTCGCCCGAGCGCAGGCGGCATCAGTCGTGCCGCCCGTTCGATGATTTCGACCCGTGTCTTCGGGGAAAAGGCGAACGCCGCATCGGGAAGGCCGAAGCAGCCGAGGAGAAGCGCCACTCCGAGGCGCCAACGGATTCGTTCTAGATCGAAGAACACCTGCACTCCACTCGTCGCCCGCCGAGCGATTCGAGCGAGGATTGTACGCGCCGTATCCCCGCGGCACGACCGCAGAGGCTCCTGCGCTACGGAGGACGGGGAGGACGGTGGCGCGGCAGTTGCAAGCAAGCTCTTCGATGAGCAGGTTCCACTTTTCCGCGCCGGCCGACAAAGCCGGGGAAACGGCGTGTTTTCGGGCGAATCTCCGCTGCCTGCAGAACGCGATGCCCGAGGTCTACCGTCGGCTTCTTGACGGTCTGCCGGACCGGCCGCGACCAAAGTCCGGCAAGTCCGCCGACGGTTGGGGAAATCTCGCGTACGAAGGTCGGTGGCTGCATGATCCCTTCGACCCGCTCGGAGAGGCTCTCGCCCTCGCGGAGACCTGCGGTGTTTCGTCGGCTCGGGAAATCGTCGTCTTCGGTTTCGGGGCGGGGTATTCCGTCGAGGCGGTGCTGAGCCTCGCTTCGCCTTCGGCCCGTATCTGCTGCATCGTGATCGATCCCGCATCTCTGCGCGCGGCCCTCGGGCTACGAGACCTGTCGAAGGTGCTCGGCGACCGTCGCCTCGAATTGGTCGTCGGCAGCTTGCGCGAAGTCGTCTCCGGCATGCCCGTTGCATCTCCCGCGACCCGGATCGTCTTTCATCGGCCGCTCGGAGCCGTCGCAGCGAAGGAGTATGCATCCCTCGTCGAGATGGCCGAAGAAGTGCTGGGGCGACAGCTTTCCTTCGCATCCCAGTGCGAGGAGATCTACGCGAACGTTTCGGCCAATCTGCCCGTCATCGTTTCTTGCGAGCGGGTCGGCGATCTGTATCCGGTGTTCGAAGCGAGGCCCGTTCTCTTGGTCGCTCCGGGCCCGAGCCTCGAGCAGCAGTTGCCCCTGCTCGGTCGCATGCGACGCCCGCTGACGGTTGCGCTCGACACCTCCGTCCGGACTCTGCTCGCAGCGGGCATCGTTCCAGATGCCATCGTCACGCTCGATCCGACTCCGAAAAACCTCGCGAAGTTGGCCGGCGTCGAGATCGACCCGCCGCTGATTTTTTTTGAGGGTGCTCGTCCGGAATTCGTCTCCCGCGCCAAACGACCGGTCTATGCCTGCGAACGGGGCGGTTGGCTCGATCTTTGCGATCCGTTCTTCGGATCGCACGGCACTTACGAGAGTTGCGGCTCCGTGCTGCACGCGGCCGTCGATGTCGTGCTTGCCGCCGGGGCGTCGCAGGTCGCGCTCGTGGGGGCGGATCTCGCTCTCGGACCCGAGTCGGCAACGCAGGACGGCGCTACACGGCGAATGGTCGAGGGCCGCGGTGGGGAGGTGATGCGCACCTCGGAGAGCCTTTGGAGGCACCACCGCCGCATCGTCAGAAGGCTGCAACGGGAAGCTCCGGGAAGGGTGCTCGACGCGCGGGCGTTTGGGGCCAACATTCCAGGTATCGAGCAGATTTCGTTGGAGGAGTGGCTCGAGACGTGTGCAGCGCGGGAGTTTCCGTGTCGATGGCCGGAAAGGCGTCGAGTGTCGCCGCTCGATGCCCACGGAGCGAGTGTGCTGGATAAGGCCCGGAAGATGCTGGCCGAGGCTCAGAAAAGGGCCACAGGAGAGGAACATTTCATGAACGAGATGGAAAAGGCGAACGCGCCCGAGGTCGATGCGGCCGAGCAGGCGGTGATTCAGGCGTTGACGACCGCACAGCACTTTCTCGAGGCGGCAGACAAGGGAATCCCCGAGATCTGCGTCGCGCTGCGAGCGGATGAGATTCAGACCGTTTCCCAAGATCTGAGCAATCTGCTCGATGGGCTCGGCAGTCTGGCTCATATGGCGATCGACCTCGGTCAAATGAGAACCGGTACACGGCTCGAAGCGAGCATCGACGTGGGAGCGATGACTAGGTCACTGCGCGATCTCGTACGAAGCGAAGAGTCGAAGGACTGGTCTTCAGTCGCGACGATCCTAGAGGCGGAAATCAGGCCGGTGCTCTCGGGGTGGCGGCATTTCGTCGGATCTCATATCGAGCGTTGCCGAGCCAAAGTGTCGTGAACTCCCTGCCCTCCGCCTTCGATGCGCCATCGTCCGCGCTCGCGCAGTGGGCGGAGAGGTGGTGTGCTTCGGTGGAGATCGAGCCGCGCGTCATCGTCACTCGTGGCGAAGGTACTCACCTCGTCGAAATCGGACATCGCTTCCCCTCGGCATTGATTCTTTCCTGGACTGACCGGGAGTCTCAGCGAGAGCACCGCCGGGTATTGGAACCGTCGAGAGATCGCCTTGCCACGGTTTTGATCCGTGCGCTCGCGCTCGGCGTCGAAATCTACACTGCAAACCCGCCGCAGGCCCTCTTGGAGGGTTCTCCGACCTTTGCAGATCTCGACGCTCTGAGTGCAGAGCTTCGCAGTGAAGCGCGCGTGGAAATGGGAACGACGCGCCTTCTCGGTCCTCTCTTGTTGGACAATCTCGCAGAGAATATCGAGGACCTCCTCGAGAACACCCTCTCGATCAGCCGAGTTCACGGTCTCGTTGCAGATCGCCCCATTCTCGTCGTCGGAGCCGGTCCTTCCCTCGGGCCGTTCGCCAAAGAACTGGTTTCGTGGCGCGAACGAGTGTTCATCATCGCGGCGACGTCCGCGCTTCGTCCCTTGCAAGAAGTCGGCATCACTCCCGACGTGGCCGTGATCATCGAGCCACGTGAGTGCTTGCATCACTTCGAAGGAACTTCCGAGGATACGCTTTCGAATCTGACGTTGGCCGTCGAATCGAGCACGCATCCGAGCCACCTGCGCCTGCCGGTGGCTCGGTGGATCCACTTTCACGGGGCGGCGGGACAGTGGCTCGCGCCACTCAGCGGTGAAGGGTCGTGTGTTCCTAGCGGTGGAAACGTCGGCACGACGATGCTGGTGCTTGCTTGGATGCTCGGGGGCTGGCCCGTGCTCATCGCCGGGCTGGATTTCGCCATGCAAGGGAATCGTTACTACACCGAGAAATGC
>JALUUK010000182.1 GCA_027021395.1 Acidobacteriota bacterium | reverse complement strand
CGCGGTCGCCGAGGTACTGATACTTGATTTCAGCGGGAAAGTTGAAATCCAGCGTGCCGCCCATCTTGATGGTCGTCGGGCACTTGCCTTCGTACAATGTCGGCATGACCTTGAGATTGACGGCGTTGAGCGCAGGTGTAAGGCGCATCTTCTTGGGCTTCAGTTTCGGCTTGGGAATCTTGGTCGCCACTATTGGAGAGTCCTCGCAAGAGATGTGCGCATCGAATCTAGCTTCTCGCTTCTTGAAATCGGTGAAACCCACCCCTGCGGGGATGCAAGTCGATTCCGAGATCGCAAGGCCCACCTTGAGCTGATCGACGACGAACCCCTTGCTCAGCAGCATGCGCTTGCTTTTTCCGGGCTGCAGCGTCAAACGGGCTTTCAACTCGTCGTTGCTGATCTCAGCCGGCCGAATTGTATGCTCGCAACTCCCGACCCACTGCACTCGAGCACTGAACACGTTGCGTTTCCCGAGCTTGTCGGCCGGAAGAGAACTCTCCCCAACGGTGGAGAAGTACGCAGCACTGACGCGCTGGTAGACCCTGTCCTTTGTTCCCCCAAGACGGCACTTGGTGCGATTGCTCAGGGTGATGTTGCTCAGGCGCGTTTCGTTCACCCTATCCCATCGCTTGCCGCCGAGGGAAAGGACTTCGATCTCGGGCGCATCGGAAAAGTTCCGCATGCCTCTTAGGTCGAGCTTGGTGACCATTTTGGCAAATGCCGGCACGCTCGCTAGGAGCAGCGCGGTGACGGCGGTGATGAGGTGATGCCTGCTCATGGTCCTATCTCCTAGTCGCAAGGATAGCTTTCCGCCCTTTTGCTTCGGAAAAGAAGTCGATCACCACCGCCCGCGCGTTACAGGAGACCGGTCGGAAAGTTCGGGGTTTTCAGCGACTGGAGGGGGGGAGGAGGGGTACCGGGGGCAGGTCGAGACGGCCTCGCCTTGGCGTGGCTCCCGGCGCGCCCGTCGTGGAATCGGGTGGTAGGCTTTGTCGGAAGCGCCGACGGATGCGCTAGCGCCCTAGCCGAAGGTCGACAGCCTCAGGCTGGTGGATTCGGGGGCCTGTGAGCGGCGTTCATCGCGTCGCGATGGGGCCGCACTTCGTGAACGACGAACTGGAAAAGCAAAGCGGGTCAAGAGGAAGAGAGAAGATCGGTTGCTTGCTAGGCTGCCTAGGAGTTCTGGTGGTGACGGGCGGTGCCTATTGGGGCGCGCTTTGGCTCGTCGGATTGAATGCACGGCAAGCCGCCGAAGTGGCCGTGGGGTACAGGATCGCCGGGTTCGCGCTCGCTTTGAGTCTGATGGCGCTGATCGCCGTGATGGGCGAGACATGGATCGAAGATCTGGTCAAAGTGGCGCTGATCGATGGTCTTGCCCTCATCGCTTGGTTTCAGGTCGGCGACAGGGCGCAGACGGTTCTGCTCGGCGTGCTGGTCGGTTCGACTCTGATCTTGGGGATCCGATTCGTGACACGCCGCCGAATTCTTCAAGCCTGAGCGAAGAGAGACCTTCGGCATGCCCGCAGAAAACCCTCCACGCACGCTCTGCTCGCGTCTGTGGCGAGTTTTCCGGATGCCGGACCGTTCTAGGTCTTCCTTTATCGTTCGCCAAAGGGGCGGCCGGGCGTTCGCTCTCTTGGTCGCGGGTATCATCGTGCCGCCCGCCGGCTTGGTGATGGGTATCTTGGAGCCGAAGCGCAATCTGCCATGACCATTTTCCCCCTAGAGCCCCGTGAAGACGCATCTCTCAGCCTCCTGCGGCACCGTGCGGTGTGCGGCCTCGACGAGGCCATGGAGGGGGCCGGCGAGGTGGCATGGCTCACGCTTCGAGGCGGCGGGATGGCCGAGATCGGCCCGGTCACGCTACCCGGCGCCCTCCGCCGGTTTTCCAGCCTGCAGGTGCTCGAAGTCGAGAACTACTCGGCGGTTCACCTCACCGAGGTCCTCTCCGACTTGCCGGCGCTTCATACCCTCATTCTTCTAGGGAACGAATTCGACCCTAGCGGCATGTCCATCGGTCCCTACCTCGACCGGATCGCCGGTCTTCGGGCGCTCTACCTAGACGGCTTCTTTCCCCTGACGCTGACGGCCGATCTTCTTTTCTGTGATGCCTTGACCACGCTTTGGGTCGACGAGTGCGGCATCGAAGGCAAGGAGATCATCACGTCGTTGACGAAGTTGGAAGAACTCTCCATCGACTTTGATCTAGGCGACGACTTCGCGCGATTGACGCACCTCGAGCGACTTCGGTTCACTCCGAGGAGAGAAGTGCCGGAAAGCATCCGCGATCTCGGATTGCGCACTCTCGCCATCTCGAAGATCCACCCACTGGTTCTTCCTGAATGGATTGGGCGGATGGAAACCCTGCAAGAACTCGATTTGTGCAACTGCGATATTCACGAACTCCCCGGCGGCTTCCCGGCCTTGCGAAGACTCGAGGTCATCGGTACGCCGCTTCTAGAGAAAGTCGACGATCTACAGGCTCGCTTCCCCGAAGTGGAGATCATCACCTGAAGCGACCGATACACGAGGCCACTAGGCCGTCTTCGTCGCTGCCGGCGAGTGGAGATAGCGAGCCATCCATTTCGCTTGCCATCTTGCCGAGCCCGGGTGGCATGCGATCCGGAGCACTTGAACGAGCACCGAAGACCGGCAATGATCATTGGTCGAGACGTCGGTTTTTCCGGCGCCGTTTGACGAGCGCAGTCGCCTAGTGCGGGTGGGGGCCGTCGTGAGACCGCGAGGTGGTTCGATTGTAAGAGGTTCGGTGCCGCCCTCGAAGCGGCTCGATCTGTTCCGTCGGGTCGGACACGACCGAGGCCGAGGAGGCCGCTTCTTGGACGGCACCGGTAGGGTTCAGCGTCGCTTCTTGGGCGGTGCGACGAGGCCGGTCTTGCGGAAAGCGGGAATCAGCGGCTGAGCTTTGGCGGCAGCCCGGATGCCCTTGAGCTTGCGGGCCTGCTCGGCATCGAGCATGGCTTGGAAATCCTCGACATAGGTGCGATGAGCTTCTCGAATCGCATCACGCAGGGATTTGGATTCTTGCAACAATTCTCCGCCGATGGCGGGATCGGCGTCCGGATCTTCGAGGAAGGCCTTCATCTCGCGGCGGTTTTCCGCGAGCGCATCGCGCAAGGGGCCGACGGTCTCTCGGCGGACTTTCAGCATCTCTCTCCAGTCGTTGCGCTGCTCTTCGGTCAGTTCCAAAACCCGCGCGACCTTCTTGAATGCGAGGGCTTTGGGGTTCGCGCAATCGCCGGGTCCTTCGGCTTCGTCCGCGTCGGCCACGATGCTCTCATCGCCTTCGTC
>JALUUK010000181.1 GCA_027021395.1 Acidobacteriota bacterium | reverse complement strand
GCAGCATCGTCCACCACCAAAGCCACGGTTTCCGGACGTGGAGAATCCCAGATGACGAAAGCCCCACCGCGCCCATCGAGTTTGGCCACGAGCCCCGAACCCGCCGTCCCGGCGTAGATCGTGCCGTCGGCCCCGGCTCCTAGGCAGCGCACATGGGCATCCGACGCCTCCCAAAGCACGGCGCTTTCATTTCCTTTCCGATCGAGCGCGATGACGCGCCCGGGCAAGCCCGTGGCCACCACCAACGATCCGTCCGCGCGCGGAAGCAAATCCCAGATGTACTCCGCCTCGGGACGATGAAACTCGCTGATCTCGCCCTTGCGGTCGAGCCGATAGATCGCACCGGACGGCCCCGTAGCGAACCACAGAACGCCACCGCTTTCGGCCAAGGCGAAAACCTCCGGTTCGCTCCACTGCGCTTCGACGACGCCGGACTCACTCTCCGCGCCCACTTCGATCAACCCAGCCTCTGCGCCGGCCGCTGCGAACACCCGCTCTTTCAGCAGAAGAACATCCCACAGCACGCTCGTTTCCGGCCGTTCGAGCACGACGCGCTCCAGTGCGGGGATCAGCGCTCCATCCGGCGCGAGTTGCATCCCGTCAAACGAGCCGACCCGAAAACTCTCACCCTCTCGCGTCCACCGCTCCAGGCCGCCGCCGACGGCCGGCGTGACCATGCAAAGCGCCAGCGCACACGCCGCCGCCTTTCGTGCCAGATCCTCGATCATCGATCTTTCTCCTCGGAGACGATTTCCAATGCCAACGTCTTGACTCCGATCACAGCCCGTTCGAGCGGCACCATCTGCGATGCCAGTTCCAGGTAGCGCGACCGATAGGCTCGACCATCTCCGGCACGTCCGCGCAACATCTTGTGCGCCGTACCGGGGAGCGCGGGGTAGCGGCGCCCTTCGGTGATGATGCCTTCGGCCACCAAGACCAAGTACGCGGCGAGGTGATCGTTGCGCGGTATGGAGGAAACCGCTTCGATGTATTCGGAAGCGTCACGTGCCGTCCGGCGACGCGCTTCCCAGGTCGTACCGAGTTGCGCAGCCGCTTCACGCGCCGAACCGACGATCACTCTGTATTTCCCCGGACGCAGATCTTCGGGAACGGTGAGTTCGAGTCGTTGGCGCTGCATGCGCCCGCGCGTCCCGCTGAGTTGAAGATAGACACGGAAGGTCTCGCCGGGCGATGCCACGAGGCGATCGAGGTGCGCGCGCGTGACCATCCATCCGCCTTCGGGCTCGAAGGCGCGAACGTCGATCTCGACCCTCTCCACCCGGGGAAGATCGATATGCGGCCGCGAGAACTCCGTCATGCGCATCATCAACTCCTGACCGAGCACCACCGCCGGCGGCCCTCCCCCTCCTCCGGCAGCCGCAGCTCCGAACGGCACCTCTTGCCCGTCGGAAAGCATCAGCCGGCCGTTCATGCTCATCGCCTCGTTTTGTTCCGCACCGGTACCCTGCAAGATGCGCATCTGCAATGCCGCCGCACTCAATCCCGGCGCAAGAAACGGATCGTCGAGCACGAAGTAGCGCGACCGGCTCGTCTTCACTTGCTCAGCCGCGGGTGCGTCGTTTGTTTCGCCCACCGGCAGCGACCAACGCTCGAGCGTGATGCCGACCTCGATGGAGCGGGGAAGGCTTCCGACCTCTCCCATCACGGCGGGCAAGCGGTCTTGCACGACCGTTCCCACGGGCTCGCCGATCACCGAGAGCTTGAATGAACTCAGAAGCGACGGGATCGTCCAAAGAATCTGCGCCGGAGCCATCGGAAACGATGCGCGGCCGCTGCCGAAGAAGGGATGCCCGAAGGCGAGCAGGCGATCTCCTTCCCTCCAAGTGACGGTTCCCGTCGCACCGAGGCGGAGATCACCCCAGATCAGCAGCGCGGAAACCGGCTGACCCGGTTGCAAGGTGGTGGCGGCCTGCTTTCCGCCGATGATGGAGCCGGAGGAGGAAAGCGACGAGGAGTCCACCCAGGTCAGCGGGACCCCGGCCCACGAGTCCAAGAAACCTTCGAGCACGCTCTCGTCGAAGCCGCTGCCCGTCAGCGCCAACGGAATCGGCTCGAAGGAAGCCGCCGCGCGCCACGGAAGCGGACCGCGGGGGTAGTTTTCGAGATCCAGCATCGCTTCGATCGGCGTGATGCCGCAAATCGGCTCCTTGGCCAAAGAGCCGATGGAGTAAGAGAGTGCGCCGAGCAGCTTTCCATCGATGCTCACGGGCGAGCCCGACATTCCGGCCGCAACGCCCTTCCACTCGCCCACCTCCCCGAGCAGGCGTCCGACGATCATGTCGACGCCGGGGCCGATGCCGTTTTCGCGAACGCCGAGGATTTCGACTTCGATCGTCTCCGGCTCACTGCCTTGCAGCACCGTGCTCATCTCGGCAATCTGGCCGGGGCGAAGTCGTTCCAACGGATAGATTTCCGGCTCAGTCGCCCAGGCCTGCGGCAAGAAGAACGCCGCCGAGAAAGCGCCGACGACGCAAAGCGACCGTTTCGAAAGAAAAAACTTGTTCGCTTTCGGCACAGTTCCTACTTTCTTCGTGGTGAAGGCCGCCAGTATAGCGGCCCGATCGCCATCTCACCGTCTATCGAAGCTTCCGTCTCCCGCTTGAAAAACTCGGCCGATCTTGCCGGGGTTAATCTTGTTCCATTTGGGAACGTTCGTCCGCAGATCGCCCTTTTTTGTCCAAAACTTTGAACGTTTCGGCGTTGACCCTCGTCCGCCGCGAACCCAGGCTTCTTGTAGAAAACAACCAGGAACGATCCTGGAAACGAGAGGAGAGATCAGATGTGCAGGACCCGAACTGTCGCCATCGTCGCCGGGCTTGGTAGCCTCGCGATTGCACTGGCCGCCGGTCCGGCGATTGCCCAGTCGGGACCGTCGCCCGCGAGCACGGCCCCGGATTTCGCAGCAGGACTCGTCAGTCCGACTCCTGAGAGCGGTGGGTTGTTTAGCTGGATCTGGCAATACCTCTTCAGCGGCTCGACCACTGGAGAAAAGGGGGAAACCCTCGCCGGAGAAGCTGCTCTCGGGGTTCCGTTGTCCGCCGGAGGCGGCCTCGGCGACGATCCCTCCGGACCTTGGCCTCGACAGCCGCATCCCGCCACCGCCGGAGGTGGGCTCGGGGACGATCCTTCCGGGCCTTGGCCTCGGCAGCCGCCGCCCAACATGGCCGGGGGCGGCCTCGGCGACGACCCCTCCGGGCCTTGGCCCGAGCGCTGAACCTGAGTTTTCCAGACCTGGACCGACTGGTCTTGGGCCTCTTTTCCTGTCACCCCCGGCTCCCTTCCTGAGCCGGGGGTTTTTCTATCTCCCCCCTTTTCACGACGTGTCGGGGTAAAATGGCTTCGTGAGCCAGGTTGCCGGCGACGAGAGATATTCTCCAACGCGCCTGCTAGGCGTCGGCGGAGCCTGTGAAGTGTGGCTTGCTCACGATCGCCGCGACGATCGCATGGTGGCCATCAAACATGCTCGTCGAAGCGATGAAGGGGCGCCGCTCACCTCGGAAGAGGCCGCAGAGATCGACGCCGAACTCGCCCGGGAATTCGATTTACTCGCTCCGCTTTCGCATCCCGGATTGCTGCGCGTGCTCGATTTTCAACGCGATGGGCTAGCAGGCCATGCCGTGCTCATCATGGAAGCCGTCGCGGGGCGACCCTCTCTCGAAGCCTGCCGCGAAGACGACACGCAGGCGATCCTCGCTTGGGCCGTCGGCCTTGCCGAGGTCCTCGACTACCTTCACGGAATGAACCTGCTGCACGGTGACATCAAGCCGGAAAATGTGCTGATCACGACCGAACGCACCCCCAAAGTGATCGATTTCGGCTTGGCGCGGCATCCCGGCAAAGCCGATGGCGGCACGCCGAGCACGGTCGCCCCCGAAGTTCTCACCGACCGGCGCGCCGACGCCCGCTCGGATCTCTTCTCCCTCGGTGCGACGCTTTGGTATTGGCTCTTCGGCCGCTACCCCTGTGGGCAACGTTCCGCCGAGCGCCTCGAAAACCTCCGCCGTCGCCTTTCCCTCGAAGACCTTCCTCGCTTCGACGAAAAACGCGGAGAGCTTCCGGAAGGTCTGGAATCGTTGCTCTTGGAGATGCTCGAGACCAGCCCCGAAGCGCGACCGACGACGGCCCGCCAATTGATCGATCGCTTCGCCGCGCTCGGCATTGCGCTTCCCGGCCCGACCTGGACTCAGCCGGCGGCGCGCGCCCGATCGCTGCCGCTGATCGCCCGGGAAGAAGTGCTCAGTGATGCCGCCGCACGCACTTTGCAGGGCGACGTCTTGCAGCAGGTCTTGACCGTCGTCGGGCCTTCCGGATCGGGACGCACGCGCTTTATCGACGATCTCGCCCGGCGCGCACGCCTTGCCGGTCGACGCGTGCTGCGCCTCGACGGGAGCCGTCATGCGGCCTTCGGATCGCAGGTGATCACGGCATTCGGGGGCGAGCCCGACGCCGCCCACCTCGTCCCGCTGACCTCCGCACTCCGGCTCGTAACGGAAGACGCGCCGGCGGTGGTCTTGATCGATGATCTTCACCTCGCGCCGGCGGACAACCGCCGCGAGTTGTCCGCGCTCGCCGAGCGCCTAGCCGATGGTGATACGGAGCCGCTCGGTCACTGGGCGATCGTCGCAACGTCGAAGGACGAGCCCGACGCACGAGATCGGCCGATGCTGACTCTCCCCGCCTTCTCACTCGAAGAGGTCGAACGCATGCTGCGTGCCTTGCTTCCCGGAGCGATGCCGTCACAGACCTTGATCGAAAGGATGAAGCGCGCATCCGGAGGCTTTCCCGGCCGTATCGTCGACATCATCACCCGCGGCGTGGGCGAGCGAAGCATCAAGACCGGCCAAGCGGGCTGGGAACTCGGCTCCTTCGAACAGTCGAGTTGGGACATGCCCCAAAACCCGCCGGCCGCCCTGCGCCCTCTCGGCGGAAGCGCGATGGAAAGCGAAGCCACCCGGCGTGTCGCCGCCGCCCTGTCGCTGGATACGGCAACGAGCACCATCGACCGGATCGCCGCGATCGCCGAAGTCAGCGGGTCGATGGCGGCCTATGCCACACGCCGGTTGCTCGAGCAGGGCTGGCTCGATCGCCGCGCCGATGGACGCGTGAGAATGCAACGCGTGGCGCGACCGGCATGGCGGCCCTCGAAGGAAGAATCTGCGCATCTGCATCGACGCTTTCTCGATGCGCTCCGCCTAGAGCGCCCGGTCGGCATCGCACGCGCACGGTGGCTCTCGCGCCTCGCCGCTCATGCCGCCGGTGCCGGGTCTTCGACCTTGGCTTTCCGTTTGGGGATCCGGGCGATCGCCGTCGCGCTCAGATCCGGGCGTCCCGACGAAGCCGCGGCCTCTTTCGCGCAGACTTCTCGGCTGGAAGAACTGAGCGCCGTACAGAAGGCCGCGCTCGATTCTCTCTCGGCCGAGATCCACCTTGCCGCAGGACGCGCGCACGATGCGCTGTCTCCTCTGCAGCGCGCACACGCAGCCTTCGAATCGCTCGGCCGAAACGATGATGCCGCGCGCTGTCTCGCCCGCTCGGCACGCGCACTCGGATTGACGGAGCAGTCGAGCACAGGCCTCGCGCTGCTGCAGCGCGCGCGTGCCGTCGCCGAGCGAGATGAAGTGCTCTGCGAGATCCGACTAGAAGAAGGCATCTTGCTCGCCCGGCAGGGTGAAGTTTCGGCCGCATTGATCGCATTGCAAAAGGCCCAGCATCAAGCCGAGGAAAATTCCGCTCTCATGCGACGAATCCATGCGGCCCAAGGACGATGCCTCGTCTTGCTCGGACGTGCGGAGGAAGGAGATCGGAACTTCGCCGAAGCTTTGAAGCACGCGCCCGCGGACGGCAGCGATGAACTCGAGCCGGCTTTGATCGTAGGGCGCTTGCAAGCCGCGATGAGTCGACGTGAACCGCAGCGCGTCCTCGCGCAACTCGAACGCGCGCGAGTGGTCATGAGACGGCGCGGCAATGCGGACGGCATCGCGCTCGTCGAGCGCATCGCCAGCCAAGCGTGCCTGCTGCTGCGTCGCTGGCAAGAAGCGGCGGAGACCGCCCGCGTCTCCGCGGAGTGGCGCGAGGTCCAAGGTCATCAAGCATGGCTTGCCGCCGCCTATCACCATCTCGCGGAGGTCTACTGGCAAATCGGCGAAGTCGATGCCTGTCGCGCATCGCTGAAAAAGGCCCTGCGTGGTGAAAAGACGGCCGAACGGCCGAGCGAAGCCGCCGCCATGCTGGCCATTCTGGTGCGGGTCTTGCTTGCCGAAGGCGAGCGCAAAGATGCGCTGCGTACCGCTCGCTCGGCGATCACCTTGGCCCAACGAGAAAACCACCCCGGCTGTCGTTTGAGCGCATCCTGCGCGCTCGCGAGAGCCTTGATCGCCAACGACGAGCCCATGGCCGCGGCGCAGCTTCTCAGGCAAGAGATCGACCTTCTCGACGAGGACGAGACTCGGCGACTCGAGCCGCTGACCGCCGAAGCGCAGGTCCTTCTCGCCGCGGCCGTCGTCGACCGAGATCCCGCCTTCGCCGAAACCGTAGCGCGAAAAGCCTTGTGTGCGGCCAACGACGGCATGTGGTTGGACATCTCGGTGGATGCGCTCGGCGCGATGGAGGCGGCACTTGCGGCGCAAGGCCGAATGAAAGAGGCCGCGCGCGCGCGCGATTGGCTCTGCCTCAAACTCGAGGAATCTGCGGCGCGGATCGATGATGCGACCGCGCGCGAACGCTTTCTCTCGCGCCCCGACCGGAACCGCTTGCGCAAGAACCCGCAACGCAGCACCTCACAGCGACTCGAAGCGCTCTATGAGATCGTCCGTGAACTCAACGGCCAAGCTCTTCCCGAACGCGTGGTCGATACTCTTCTCGACCATGCGCTGCGAGTTCTGCACGCCGATCGAGGCGTCGTTGCGCTCGTCTCCGAAACGGGAGACATCCACGTCGTCGCCTCCCGCGGACTCGAGCCGGAAACCGAAGCCGATGCCTTGGCGCTCTCGAGAACCGTGCTCGAACGGGCCCAAGGCGGCGAATCCATTCTTGCCGCCGACCCGGCCGCCGACCCGCGCTTTTCGGCTTCGAAGTCCGTGCGCATGTTCGGGATTCGCGCCGTCCTTTGTGTTCCTCTTAGAAGCCGAGGCGAATTGGTCGGCGCGGTCTATGCGGATACGAGCGATCCCGGACGGCGATTCGACATGGAGGATCTCCAATTCCTCGAAGCTCTTTCAGACCATGCGGCGCTCGCGCTGACGAATGCGCGCAAGTTCCAATCGCTCTTGCGAGAAAATCAAGACTTGAGGAAAACGCGCCAAAGCGACGAACGGCTCGCTCCCCTCGTCGGACGATCGCCGGCCATGCGCAAGGTCTTCGGAATGATCGAATCGGCGGCGCCGACCCCGCTACCCGTCCTGATCTTGGGGGAATCGGGTACGGGAAAAGACCTCGTTGCGCGAGCCGTTCACCGCCTCAGCCGAGTGAGCGACGGCCCTTTCATCGCCGTCAACTGCGCCGCGCTTCCCGAAACGATCTTGGAGAGCACGCTCTTCGGCCATGAAAGAGGTGCCTTCACCGGTGCCGATAGAGCCCAGGCCGGGCTGGTCGAGCAGGCGGGTGGAGGAACGCTCTTCCTCGATGAAGTGGGCGATCTCTCCCCTGCGGTCCAAGCCAAGTTCCTCCGCGTGCTCGAAGACGGCGAGGTGCGGCGACTCGGCGCCGTCAAGAGCGTTCCGGTCGAGTTCCGCCTGCTCGCAGCCACGCATCGCGATCTCGACGCGCTCGTCGGCGAAGGCACCTTCCGGCACGACCTTCTCTTCCGGCTCGATGTGTTGCGTGTCCCGCTCCCTCCCCTTCGCGAGCGCCTAGAGGATCTGCCGGAATTGATCAGCTCTTTGCTCGCCGGGCTCGAGCGCACGTTCGGGCGAATGACCATGGCCCCGGATGTCGTCGATGCATTGGCCCGTGATGCTTGGCCGGGCAATGTCCGTGAACTCGAGAACACGCTCGCGCGCATGGCGCTTTTCGCCCGCGACGGACACATCGATGCCGGAGTTTTCGAGCACGACCCGGAACTCGGAAAGCGCTTGGCCCGGCACAGCGAATCGAATGCTCCGGGCACGATGGCCGAGATCGAAAAGGAAGCCATCCGCAGAGCACTCGCCTTCACTCGCGGCCATCGCGAGCGGGCCGCCCGCCTCCTTGGAATCGGTCGAGCGACGATCTTCCGGAAGATTCGCGAATATGAACTCGATGATGCGGGCCGCCGACGCCGAAAATCATCTCACTCTGAGACTCGCCCTCCAAACCCCTAAGCTACAATGAGATCCCACCCACCGAGCGCTCGCGCCTCGGGTGCTGCGACGCTGAAGATCTCGTATTGAGACTCTTCCACTCTCTACCGCGCGGGGAGTGCCCCGGGGCGATACAGGCCTAACATATTCCTCTCATGCCACTTAGCACTCTTGACGGCCTCGGTGTTCCAAAGTGGCACAGCCTTCGCAATGGATTGGGGCGGCTGAAGAAAGCCGGCTGGACCCAAGGAGCCGACGGAGCACACGCCGTCGGTTCCAATATCCAGCCAAGGCGCTCCCGAAGAAGGAGCAGCAGCCGGAGAATAATGGGTCCCGGGGACGTTTCGGGATATCAAGAACTAGGGGTGACCAAGGACTCGGACGCGCCCCCCGAACCCGTTCTCCTCACTGTCAAGGGTTCTGCGACACCGCCAGGTGCCGCATGACACTTGGGACGATGATCTGATTCGGAAGGTCAGACAGAGGTTTCTCACCTCCCATTTCCGAGCCCGCTTTCGGCTCGGGCCGACGCCCAACGAGAAACCTTCTGGTCCCGCCTAACCGGGCGCGAGGGCGCGATTCGGGCTCCCCAAACCGATCTCCCGAAGCCGCGTTCTCGCGCCCGTCCTCCATCGACTTCATTGTCTGCCCAAAGTCGGCGGGATCAGAGCTTCCAGTGGCGCAGATCGCTTTCGTAGCCGTGGATCTCGTCTTCGCTGAGCGCGGGAACATGGCCGGCCAGTAGATTGAGCCAAGTGATCAAGATGAAAAACGCGATGCCCGCGCCACCGACCAACCAACCCGGAGCACCGGCGACACCCATATGCGCATACAGTTCGGACAACGAACCGGCGGGAGTGGGATGCATCCACACCTTCAACAACCATGAAATCGCCAATGCGGAAAAGATCCAGTAGTAGTTGTAGCGCACGCGGAAGGCCAAGGAATGCAAGAGCGACATCTTGTACTTCGGCACGTCGAGATCCATGGCGATGAACTCACGCCAATCCTTCTTCGGCGAAGCTAGCGTGCGCGTCACGATGGGAAGAATGAAGTTTTCTTCGAGCATGCGCACGCGCGCTCGGTAGACCGAGAAGAAGCGAAACCGCCGTGCTTCGATCGCTAGGAAGCCGAGCACGATGAAATTGCTCAAGACGAGCAAGAGGTGTGTGTGCTTGGTCTCGGAAAAGGTGAAGGTAATGATCGCCGCCGAGGTCACCACGGCCCAGTTCGTCGTATGATCCAAGCGCTGCCGCCAACTGTGCGAACGATGCACCTCGCCGCGATAGAAGTGCACCATCGCCGCAATGTATTCGCTGCGAGTGAGCGGAGTGGCCTCAAAATCGGTGTTCGGATCCGGTTTGGACACGCGATGCCTCCTTCCGGCCATTGTCTGCCAACTATCGCAGCCAAACAAGCGACTCTTGACAGCCAGAGGCGGATTCCTATAATCCGGCACCCGGACGGGGCTATCGTCTAGGGGTTAGGACGGGTGGTTCTCAGCCATCAAACCGGGGTTCGAATCCCCGTAGCCCTGCCAAACTCTCCACGCTCCTTCGCTCCCTCGTCTGCCCCATCCATAGGGAGACTTGCTGATGTGTGGCGTGATTGGACTGATCTTCGAACGACAGCGCGACGACTTGGGGCGTGTCGCCTCGGAACTCTTGGAACAACTCGAATACCGCGGGTACGACTCGACCGGGGCTTGCGTCTTGAACGACCGTGGCGATGTCGTGCTCAAGAAGGGCGTCGGCGCTCCCTCGGTGATGGTGCACGAACTCGGCATCACGAAAATGTCCGGACACATCTTCTGCGGGCAGGTGCGCTGGGCCACCTTCGGTGCCGTCGACGAACGCAACTCGCAACCTCATGTCGTCGAATGCCGCGAGCACATCGTCGGCGCACACAACGGCAACGTCACCAACTGCGATGAACTCGAGAAGTGGCTCTCCTCGGAAGGCCACCGCATCGCCTCCGACAACGACGGCGAGATGGTCGTGCACACCGTCGAACATTTCTTCGACCTCGAACTCGAGAATCTACCCAAGGATCGCCGTCTCGATCACGACTCTCGCCGCCAAGCGATGAGAACCGCCGTCTGTCGTGCTGCTGCGCGTCTACGCGGGTCTTATGCGGCCGTCGTGGTCGACCCGGTCACTCGCTGCCTTTGGGCCGTCAAGCAGGGCTCGAGCCTCTATTTCGGCACGGGCGAAGACGACGAGGGCGGCGCCTTCACCATCGCCTCTTCCGATCTCTCCGCGGTCTTGCGACTGACGCGCATTCTCGTTCCGATGTCCGAGGGCGAGTTCGTGGAGTTCCGAGACGGCTCCTATCAAGTCTACAGCGTGACCGACGACGAGCAGCCTGCCGGCACGCCGCGAGAACGAGCCCCCGTGCGCTCGAGACTTCAGGCCAAAGACACCGCGCTCTTGCCCGATTTCGAAAGCTTCATGGATCAGGAGATCAGTGCTCAAGAAGAAACCTGCCGAGCCGTGATCTCGCTTTTCCAAGGAGGGTCGGCGATGGCTCGCCGACTTGCGCCGATGATCGAGGCCTTGCCCGCGACCGAGCGCGTCGAGATCGACACTCGCCTCGAAGATCTCAGACGGCAGTATTCCGATGATGCGCTACGCTCTGCCTTCCACGCGCTCGCAGACGGTCCGGCGTTTCGTCGTCTGCTCGAGGCCATCCCCTCGCAGATCATGGAGGAGATTCTCGACACACCGCCGGAAAGGACGGCCGATCTGCTTCGCTCTTCGGAAGCCGGCTTTCTCGCCGACCTCTTGCCCATGGCTCGTTCCCGAACCGACGTCGCCTGTGTGCGCATTCTCGACGTCGAGACCGAGGTCGGCGAAGCGCAGGAATTCAACGCCGCCGTCGCCGAATTCGTCAAAGCCTGTACGACTTCTCTGACTGCAGGAGGGCGCCTCTTCGTGGTCTGTTGCGGAACGTCCTACCATGCTGCCAAGGCTGCGGCGCTCTTTTTCGACACGACCGCGCATACGGAGGTGATTCCCGTGCTCCCGGGGGAATTCCGCGGCCAGTACGCGCATTCGCTCAAAGACGGCGATCTCTTCATCGCCGTCAGTCAAAGCGGCGAAACCAAAGACCTGATCGACGTGATGAACGACGTCACCGCCTCCCCATTCGAAATCCAGCGCGTTGCCATCGTCAACAACGTCAACTCGACGCTCGCCCTCGAAAAGAGCGACTTGGTGATCCCGCTGCGTTGCGGGCCGGAGATCGCCGTCCCTGCAACCAAGAGCTTCATCAATCAACTGGTGGTGTTCTACTGTCTAGCCATTCGCGTCGCGGAAAAACGCGTCGGCACACTGCCGATTCCTGAAGATCAAAAGCGGAACCTGCAACAGGAACTCGACGAACGCATCGAAAAGCTCCCGCGACTGCCTCGCTTGATCCGCGAAACCTTCGATTTCACGGAGATCGACATCGAGCAGGCGGCCAAGATGCTCTATCTCGCACCGAGCATGCAGATTCTCGCCACGCGCCTGACGGCGGTCGCCAAGGAGGGTGCGCTGAAGGTTCGCGAAGTCGTGCTCAACCATACGGAAGGCTTCGAGGGCTCCGAGTTCAAGCACGGACCCAACACCATCCTCGGTTTCAACACCATCTTCGGCCCCGAAGAGATCGATGCCCTACTCAAGCGCGTCGGGCGCGATCTCGATGCCTTGATCTCCCAAGCCGTCGAGCGCGGGATGAGCGGCGAAGCGCTCGGTCGCTTGGTCCAGGCGACGACCGACACGGTCTTTTCTCCGACGGACTCCTTGCTTTCCTTGCAGGACGAAGAGCGCGCGCTTTTTCACGAATGCATCGATCGCGAAGACCTGCTCGACGAACTCTACAGCGACTACCCTCTGATCTACGTCACCGGCCCCGATGAACGCGACGTGCACCTGACGATCTCGCAGATCAACACGCATAAGATCCGCGGCGCGATCACGGTCGTCATCGCCGAAGATCATCCGGAACTACGCCAAGCGGCAAGCAAGGCGCCCGCCGGAAACACGTCCTACCGTTCGGTCTACATCCCTCTGCCCCGCACCAACGACACCCTGATGACGATGTTCTCCTCCACCATCGTCCTGCAGCGCCTCGCACTCAAGATGAGCGAACTCAAGATGCAATACCTCGATCAGCGCGGCATCAAAGACCACGGCGTCCATCCCGACGTACCCAAGAACGTCAGCAAATCCATCACCGTCGACTAGTCCGGACCCGACCCGCCTCGAGTACCGACACCTCCACTTGATCCTTTCCGCACTTCATGCACTCGAGCCGGATCCGCTCATCGCAGAGAGAAACTGGGGTCCGGCTAAGGCCCATCCGGAGTCGCTTCGGCGTATCATCTTTGCGAGCGGGCGAAGAATCGAGGAAAACGTGGCGAATACGCGGCTGATCGGTGCCTTGACGGTGTCTGTATCGTCTTTGTCTTTGTTTTTCGCCTTGGCTTTCGGCTTCGAATGGCCGAGAGCATTCGCCGCGGAATCTGCAGGTGCTTGCACGCGTTTGCCGGGTCCACCCGATTTTCCGCTGCCCGTCCTTGCGTGCGATCTTGCGTTAGAAAGGTCGTAGGCAAGTCGGTGCTCGTCGTCACCCGCTAGTTGCTTCCTGCGCTCGAAGAGGACGGCGCTCCGCCTCGCGTCGATCTCCAACTCGCTCCCGATCCGAACGATTTTTCCGAACCTCCCACCTTCGAACGCCGATGGCGCTTGGGGGCTTTGATCAGCGACGACTGCGGTGGGGTCCGCGCGGAGATTCTGCGGGTCGATCTCGAAGAGATTCCCGGCGATACCGCGGCGGTCTTCTTGCCGGCCGAGCATGAAGCTTGGCGCGTCTATCGCGATCCGCTTTCCGGCCGAGTGGAGGTGGTCTCGCGGGGTGTCGATGAACACGCGGTGCGTGAGCGATTCCATCGTGCGCGCTCCGAGGGCGGAATTCTCGTGGAAGCGAACGCTCTGCTCGAAGTGCTCACCCACGACGCATTCGGTCCTCCCGCCCATGCGACGGGCGATGACGCAGTGGATCTCCGGCGGGATGATGCTCAGCGCCGCCTATCGCTTCCAAGACGGCCGTCTCGAGAGCGTCGATATCCGACGACCCGAGGCGGATATCGGATTTTTCGCGCGAGCCGTCGATCACGTGGGCAAGGCCTCGGAGGCGCGCTCTAGCTTCCGCGAGGAACGAAACGAGTACTGCGAGAGCCCCTACGCCGAAGAGATCATCTGCCGTTGACCGCGCTCGTCGGCCGGCGCGAAGAGCAGAGTGCTTTTTTTCAGGAAAGGTCTTGACGAGGTACTACACATGTAATACTGTTTCTACAGGTGACTCATGAAAAAGACCAGACCGCCCTTATCGAAGAGTGAGTGGATGTTGATGAATATCTGCTGGCGCCGAGGTCGATCGACGGCGCGGCAGATTTTCGATGAATCCTTGGAGTCCTACGAACGGGACTATCGCACGGTCAAGACCATGCTCGATCGCATGGTCACCAAGGGCTATCTAGCGGTCGAGAAACTCGGCCCGCTCTGCCTCTACCAGCCGGCCGTTCCGCGACGCGAGGCAGTGTCGGGCGCGATTCGCGAGTTCATCGACACCGTGCTCGACCGAACGGTGGCGCCGCTCTTCGTGCATCTCGCAGACGAAGAGGAACTGAGCGAAGAAGAACTCGACGCCCTGCAAAAGCTGGTCGATTCCGCGGGTGAATCATGAGCATCGCTGCGCTCTTCTCTGATGCGGCGGCCGCCTGGGGGCCGTTTGCGCTCGATTTGGCGCTACAGCTCAGTGTCACCATCGTCGTCGTCGGCGTGCTCGTCCGTCTTCTCCGGCGCGTCGCACCGCAGTGGCGCCACCTGCTTTGGCTCGGCGTTCTACTGAGAATGGCCGTTCCGATCCGGCTCTCGCACGGCTGGGGCTTGCTTCCGTCGGCGGATCTTGCTGCACCGGAGCAGGGCGCGGCAACCGCCACGGTCGCCGGCGAGATCATGGTGCAAGCGGCGACGGTTCCGGCGCAGGCTTCGTGGAGCCCGATACACATCTTGTTCGCCTCGTGGATCATCGGAATCTTGCTGCTTGCGCTCGCGGTCGGTGCGCGCGCGCTAGCCGCGATGCGCATGGCTCGCCACGGCCGCCCACCCTCCCCCTCGTTGCGGAATACCGTCGCGCGCTTGGCTCGACGTGTCGGGCTCGCCGACGTACCGGAGATTCGGCTGATCGCGAAGCACCGGATCGCCACACCGGCGATCTTGGGTGTGCGGCGCCCGATGCTGCTGATTCCCGAGGGTCTCTTCGCGCGATGCAGCGAAGATCAACGCGACGCGATTCTGCTTCACGAATTGGTGCATCTCGTGCGCCGCGATCACTGGGCGAATGCTGC
>JALUUK010000180.1 GCA_027021395.1 Acidobacteriota bacterium | reverse complement strand
GAGCTTGCGCTGCAAAGTGCGAGTCCCCGAAGAAAACGCCGAACTTCGCTTCCACTTCGCCGCCGACGGTCCGCTGTCGGGCGGCCGAATTCTGGTCCGGAGCGAGACGGACGAAGAACCGCCCCTGTCTCGAGTGCTTTCTCTCTCCGAAGATTGGGCTTTCCATACCATCTCGCTGGCACCGTGGGCCGGGCGGGAAGTGGCGATCGAATGGTCGGCCACCGGCGCCGGCGCCTTACTCATCGGTGAGCCGCGCGTGCTCCGTCGAGCACGGGATTCTTCGATTCCTTCGGTCCTGGTCTACATGATCGACACGCTGCGCGCGGACTTTCTCGGCTCGGGAGGGCGCAAGCAAGCTTCTTCTCCGCACATGGATGAACTCGCACGAGAGGGCCTGCATTTCACTCATGCCTTTTCCACCTCTTGCTGGACCAAACCGGCGATTCCCACCTTGATGACCGGAATCCAGCCGACGACTCACCGCGTCGGTGAACGCGGCTACTCGGATCGCCTTCCTAGCAGCGTCGACCTTCTGCAACAGCGCTTCCGTGCGGGCGGATGGCGCAGCGCTTCCTTCGTCTCCAACCCGCTCGGCACGACGCTTTCGGCGCTCGAACGCGGTTTTTCGGCAGCCTACCCTCCGAGGTTTTGGTCCGAGAAGATCGGTCCGCTCGGACACCCTTCATCTCCGAACCTGCATGACTCCTTCTTGGAATGGATCGACGAAGAAGTCGACATGCCGTTTTTCGCCTACGTGCATACGCTCGAAGTTCATGAGTGGCAGCAGGAGCAGTACTCGCGCGGCCTCGAAGCGGGCCGCACTCCCTACGATGCTGCGATCACGGATCAAGATCGACACTTCGGCGACCTTCTCGCTGCGCTCGCATCACGCGGACGACTCGACGACCTGATCATCGTTCTGCTTTCCGATCACGGCGAAGCTTTCGGAGAACACCGCCAAGAAGGCCACGGGCTAGGCCTCTACCAAACACAGGTGCATATCCCCCTGATTTTCTGGTCGAAGCCAGCCATCCCCGCCCGGCGCATCGACCACGTCGTCGGACTCGCCGATGTCGCGCCGACCTTGCTCGAGTGGGTGGGTCTGCCCGCTCTGCGGGAAGCGGACGGCAAGAGCCTTGCCCGCTACGCACTCGAAAGCAGCACGGAAGCCACGCATTCCTTCGTGCCTTCCGCGCTCTTGCACTACGTTTGGCGTCCTCGCGATCCCCAGCAGTTTTCGCTGGTCACGAACGACTTGGAGAAAATCATCCGCTGGAGCACGGGCCGCACGGAATCCTATGATCTGCGAAGCGATCCCCACGAGCTTTCCAAACTCCCTTCTCCTTCTCCGCGCCTAGAACAGCACCTCGAGCGCTGGCTCCGAGCCGAAGCTCTGCGAGCCGAAGCCTTCGTCGCGCGCCATGGCGCCAATTCCGAAGGCATCGTGGATCAAGACGATATCGAGCGCCTGAGATCTCTCGGCTACGTCGAATAGCCCGCGTGCTTGGACGTTTGCTCGCTTGGCGCATACCATGCGACGCCGATACGAGGACGCCGTGCGCTTCCATTTCGCTCTTCACGATCATCAGCCCTACGGAAACCACGAAGAGGTTTTTCGCAGGGGCTGGGATCAATGCTACGGCCCAAGTTTCGAAGTCCTCGAATCTCACCCGAAGACGAAATTCTCGCTTCATCTGACCGGAGCGCTCTGGCTCTTTATCGAAGACCATCACCCCAAAGCCATGGACCGATTGCGCAGCATGGCCTCGAGCGGGCAGATGGAGGTGATCGGCGGGGCGTTCTATGAACCCGTCTTGGCGATGATCTCCCGGCGCGATGCCATCGGTCAGATCGAACGCTTGCGCTCCTACGTCCGCTCGCGGCTCGGCGTCGACCCGGTCGGATTGTGGCTTGCGGAGCGTGTTTGGCAGCCGGATCTTCCGGAATTGACGGAGGAAGCAGGGATCGATTTTCTGCTGCTCGACGATACGCATCTGCAGACGGCCGGGCCGGATCTCGACTCGCCGATCGATTACGCGGTCGCCGAGTCCCGAGGCTGCGCCGTCTCGGTCTTCCCCATCGATCAAGCTCTACGCTACGCCATCCCTTTCGAAGAGCCCTCCAAGACGGTGGAACGGCTGCATATCATGCACACGCGAGGCCATCGCTGCGCCACGTATGCCGATGATGGAGAAAAGTTCGGCATGTGGCCGGATACCACCGAATGGATCTGGCGGGAACGCTGGCTCGATCGCTTCCTCGAAACGCTGGCATCCGCTCCCTGGATCGAAACCTGCCACTTCCAAGAGACGCTGGCGGCAATGCCGCCGACACACCGCGTCTACCCGCCCACCACCTCCTACGCAGAACTCGGAGAGTGGGCCCTACCGCCGAAAAGACAGGCGCAGCGAAAAGCCGTACTCGAATCCATCACCGCCTCCTGCGGCGATGAAACCGGCAAGTCCCTCCAGCCCTATCTCCGGGGAGGGCACTTCAACGTTTTTCTCGCCCGCTATTTCGAAGCCGATTGGATGCGCGCGCGCAGCATGGAACTGAGCCGGCGCATCGCCGATGCCGAAGAACAGGCGGACCGAACCTTCGGCGACCTGCGAGAAGCCCTCTATCGTTCGCAGGTCAACTGCCCGTACTGGCACGGACTTTTCGGAGGGCTTTATATCCCGGCGCTGCGCGAGGCGGTGTGGCGCCAGATCCTCCTCGGCGAATCCTTGCTCGCCGCGCATGGCTTTCCCCAGCCACGGCTCGCCGGTCGGGACAGGGATTTCGACGGATACGATGAATTCGTCGGAGGAGACGGTCCCGGTCGTTTTGCCGTCTTGAGCCGCTGGTCCGGTGGACTCGCGGAATGGTCGCGTTGGGATGTCGAGGATGCTCCTCTCAACGTGCTCTCACGCCACCTCGAGGCCTACCATCTCGCCTCCGAAGAGCACGAAAGCGACGAGTCGAAAAACGGCGACGATCGATACCCACGTTCGATCCATGATCGGCGGGATCGCATGCCGCAAGCGTGGCGGGAGCAGGCGGGATGGGACGGGGCGCCGCGCCTCTCCGGTGTCGAGCTATGCCTCCCGCAGGATCTTTCGCTCGATGCACTCCGCCGGGATGGCTCCCTGCGGGATCGCTTCTATCGCCCCGCTAGGGTCCGCTGCGAAGAAACGTCGTTCGAGATCGAGACGGCCTTGGAAAAATCGACCTTTCGGCGTCTCGTGACCTTCGAAAACAGCGCCTGCTCAGCCGTCTTCCGCCACGAGGTCTCGCACCTCGACGTGCGAGAGATCTTCGCCGTCGAATGGAACATC
>JALUUK010000179.1 GCA_027021395.1 Acidobacteriota bacterium | reverse complement strand
TCCAAGATCCTGGACGATTTGGGGTGGGAGCCTACACGCTCACGGTGGCCCGAGGCCTTGGAGCAAACGGTCCGCTGGTATCAGGACCATGAGAAGTGGTGGAAGAGAGTCAGAAGCGGCGCGTATCGCAAGTACTACGAGGAGCAATACGGACGCTGACGAGCACTCCGCCCGGCAATCAGGGATTCTTCGGACGCAGCGGAATACCGAGAGCTTCCAGCCGTTTCGCGATGTCTTGCCCGGCTGTCTTGGGCTTGACCTTCTTATCCACATAGATCACCTTTCCGCTGCTGTCGATATAGAAGGTCTGTCGTGCGGCGTAGAGCCCCATGGCCCTCAAGACACCGTACGCCCGAGCCGCTGACTTTTCGGGATCGCTCAAGATCGGATAGTCGAGATCCAGCGACTCGGCGAAGCGCTTGTTGGTTTCCGGATCATCGATGCTCGCCGCGAAATATGCTACATCGAAACGCCGGATCAGCTCGCCACTCTCACGGAGCGACTTGCACTCGGCGGTTCAGCCGCCGGTGAATGCTTTGGGAAACCAAGCGATGACGACCGGGCGCTTACCGCGATGCTCGGAGAGCGTGTGCATCTTGCCGTCGCTGCCGAGCAGGCTGAAGTCCGGCGCTTGACGTCCGACGAAATTTTTCACGTCCTCTTCCCTATCTCCGCCTAGCTCACCACCCATTGCGAGCCCTGCCGACAGGAAAAATGCGCCAAGCACGAGCCAAAGCGAAGCGAGGCCTTCTGATTGCGTGTTCGATCCCATTTCGATTCCTCACAGCCGCAGATTAACATAGCACGCTATGCCTGTTAGTGCGCGGCCATCGATCGGAAAAGGGATGGGATCACTGCTGCGGCGCGGCGGCCATGACCTCTTCGAGCACCGGCGCCAAGCTTCTCAGGCCACTCTTCTTGCCGACTTCCATCGCCTCTTCCGCGGTCTTGCCGTCGACGTAGAACGCCTTGAGCGCGAGAAGTCCGCCGACTCGATTGCCGCTCTTGCAATGGATCACGACCGGCGGCGCAGCGTTTTCTAGGACTTCGGCAAGTCGACGTGCCTTGTCTTCGGTCATCCCCGCCGCGCCGGCAACTGGAATCCGTTCGTAGGCCAAGCCGAGGGCTTCGATATCCTCTCGGCTCGTTCCGCCTTCTTCCGGCATGCGAAGATCGATGATCGTCTTGTAGCCCGCTGCCTTGATCTTCTCGAAGTTCTCGAGACTCGGCTGGCCGCCTACGAGCAATCCATCCTCCGTGACCTTCCCGTTGGGCAAGAGTTCGTCGGGAGAAAGAACCGTCGCAGACCCCGCGGGCGCTCCGGCTTCTTGAGCCGATGTTCCCGGATCCGAGCTTTGGCAAGCGAGCATCAAGAAAACAACGACTAGGGAAAGGAGATGGTATACACTGAATACGTTTCGATTCTTCATTGCAGAACTCCTCTTCTGGCGGCAGAAAGTCGCCGCGATTTGCGTTTTCGTATCGTCGACATCGTCGTCGATCTCCCGTTTCAGCGGAGCTTCGCCACAGCCGCCAATGGTTCGTCGAGAGCAGCTTCGACCGCTTCGAGCAGCGATCCGGACTCGAGCATCACACGCACCAAGCGAAGGTCTTCATCGAGCGGTCGATCTTCCACGATGGGTGCGACAAGATTGCGCAACGCAAGATACGCGGCACGAGATCCTCGACCGAATTGAGTCGCCATCTCTACGCGCTTCGCTTCGCTCGTCACCTCGACGAAGCGCTGAGCTTCTTCTTCGGCTTCCTGCCAAGCCGACCGGGCCTCACCCTGCGAAACCTCGCTGGAATCCGACGCTTCACCTTCCACGGCGATCAACGGATCGCACTTCATACCCACGCGCCACTCGAGTGCTTGAGCAGCTGTCAAGAACTCGATGGCCAAGACGGCCTGTGCGTTACCGAGAACTCCCCGTACCTTCCGTGCCGCAGTCGTCGCCATGGCCACATGATCTTCGGAATTCGCCGAAGTCGGAATGGAATCCACCGATGATGGATGTGCCAATATCTTGTTTTCCGAAACCAGTGCCGCGGCACTGTATTGTGCGAGCATCAACCCGGAGTTGACACCGCGTCGGGGAATCAGATTGGCCGGCAAGTTCCTGTTGTGATGACGATCGAGTAGAAGTTGCGTGCGGCGCTCGGAGATACTCGCCAACTCCGCCACTGCGATGGCCAGAAAATCGGCAGCCAAACCAACCGGTTGCCCATGAAAATTACCTGCGGAATAGGAAGCTCGCGCTTCGCCGCGATATCCCGCCGGCCAATTCTCCTTGAAATGAGAATCCCAAGGACCGCAAGCGTGGAGTTCGCCGTCGACCTCTCCCGTAAAGAAAAGGGGATTGTCGGTCGCCGCGTTGATCTCGCGAAGAGTGACCATCTTGGCGTAGGCAATGGCGTCGCGACTCGCACCGTGAACCGCCGGCGCGCAACGGACGGAGTAGGCATCTTGCACGCCGCCGGCACGGTCGATGAGCCGGCTCCCCTCGGCCATCGCGCGCACGTTGCGCGCACTGTCGATCTGCCCCTGTTGGGCGCGAGCCTGATGAATCTTCGAATCGAAAGCCCGAGCGCAACCGCAGATCGCCTCGAGCGTCATCGTTACGGCGACATCGCAAAGATTGACCAAGGATTCCGCATCGGCGACCGCCAAGGCCAAAGCCGCGGTAGAGAAGGTCGCCCCGTTGACGAGCGCGAGACCCTCCTTGAAACTCGGCCCTGAAACGGCTCCTTCTACGAAACGCGGAAACTCGCTGCCGCTGTGGAATACCGGCTTCGGGCACTTCGTATCTTCTACGCTTCGCACCTGATAAAAACGGCCCTTACCCAAAAGCACGACGAAAAGGTGCGCCAAAGGACAGAGATCGCCGCTCGAACCGATCGATCCACGTAGCGGCACCAGCGGGATGATGCCGTTGTTCAGCATCGATTCCACCGTACCGACCAGTTCCGCGCGTACGCCGGAATGGCCTTTGAGCATCGCATTGAGCCGAATGACGAGAGCCGCTCGCACCGTGGCCGCCGGAAAGTAGTTGGAGAGATCATCAGCTTCGGTGTTCTCTCCGACTCCGACGGCATGGGACAGTAGGAGGTTCTGCTGCAAACGTTCGAGTTCGTCCGGATGTATCGGGATGTTCTTGAATTCGCCGAATCCCGTGGTGATACCGTAATCTTGGATCGGTGGATGCTCGGCTGCCCCGCGGGAAAAACTCGCGAAATCATCCTCGTAGTTTTGCGCGATCTTCTCGATATGAGACCAGCCCCGACGAACACGACGCATAGCATCGGGGCAGCATGCAA
>JALUUK010000178.1 GCA_027021395.1 Acidobacteriota bacterium | reverse complement strand
CACGTACCCACGCCCGTTCTTGATTCGCATCTCCATCTCGATCGAGCCTTCGTCTGAAAGCGTTGCGATCACCGCATCCCGTTCGAGAACTTCGACGTTCGAAGAGGTTTCGATATCGCCGGCGGTAACGACCTTCGGGCCCTTCGCAACGAGCCGTGCGGTCTCAACCTTGTCCATGTGCAGCTTCAACGGAACGCGCTTGAGGTTCATGATGATGTCGGTGACATCCTCGATCACGCCGGGAATGGAGGAGAACTCATGGAGAACGCCTTCAATGCGCACCGCGGTGATGGCCGCGCCCTCGGTCGCCGATAGAAGAATACGGCGCAGAGCATTTCCTACCGTCGTGCCGAAACCTTTCTCGTAGGGCTGAGCGGTAAACCGCCCGAAAGTGTCGCTGAGAGTCGCTTTCTCGCCTTCCAAGAACTTCGGCTTTTGGAATCCCTTATCCATCTGCATATTCCTCCGGGTGTCGCTGCGCTACTTCGAATACAGCTCGACGATGAGATTCTCTTGAATCTGCAACGTGATGTCTTCGCGCGACGGCGCCTTCACTACGGTTCCCTTGAAGTTCTCGGCATCCAATTCCACCCAAGCTGGAATGCCGCGCCCATGAGCCGTCTCGATATTGCCCCGAATCATGGCGTTCTTGCGGCTCTTCTCGCGGACTTCGATGACGTCTCCGGGAGAAACCTGGAATGAAACGATATCGACCTTCCGACCATTCACCAAAACGTGCCCGTGATTGACCAGTTGGCGCGCCTGCGCTCTCGACGTGCCGAAACCGAGGCGGTAGACCGTATTGTCGAGCCGCTGCTCGAGCATGCGAAGCAGGTTGTCCCCGGTCACGCCCCTCATCGCGGCGGCCTTCTTGAAGTAGATCCGGAATTGCCGCTCCAGCACTCCGTAGACCCGCTTGACCTTCTGTTTCTCGCGGAGCTGTTGTCCGTAGCCTTGCAGCTTGATCCGTCGCCGACCATGCTGACCGGGAGGAAAGGGGCGCTTGGAATAGCCGTCTTTCTGTTTGAAACACCGCTCACCTTTGAGGTAGAGCTGCATTCCTTCGCGACGCGCCAAGCGATCGACCGGTCCGGTATAACGAGCCATCGTGCGTCTCCTCTCAGACCCGGCGCCGCTTGGGGGGTCGGCAGCCATTGTGCGGAATGGGCGTCACATCCTTGATGGAACGAATGTCGAGACCCGAGGCACCGAGCGCTCGAATCGAAGACTCTCGTCCGGCACCCGGCCCGAGCACCCGAACATCAACCGAACGGACACCGCTTTCACGAGCGCTTTGAACGGCCAGTTGGGCCGCCATCTGCGCCGCGAAGGGCGTTCCCTTGCGCGACCCCTTGAAACCGGCACGCCCGGCGCTTGCCCAAGCCAAAACGTCGCCGTTGAGGTCGGTGATGGTCACGATCGTATTGTTGAATGTTGCTGAGATGTGCGCGATGCCGTGAGGAACGTCCCGCTTCTCGCGACGCCGCGAACTCTTCTTGGATTTACCGCCCTTGGCCATTACTTGCTCACCTTCTTTTTGCCCGCTACAGCGATGCGCGGCCCTTTCTTCGTCCGGGCATTGGTGCTGGTCCGCTGCCCGCGGCAGGGCAAGCCCTGCCGATGCCGAATTCCTCGGTAAGAACCGATCTCGATCAAGCGCTTGATATCCATCTGAATGTTCTTGCGCAGATCACCTTCGACTCGTCCCTCATCTTGAATGACCTGACGGATCCGTCGAACCTGATCTTCCGTCAAGTCTTTGACGCGCACGTTTTCCGGCACATCAGATACCCGCAGGATTCCCGCGGAACGGGACATTCCGATCCCGAAAATGTAAGTCAGCGCGACGTCGACCCGCTTGTTCAGCGGCAAGTCGATACCTGCGATGCGCGCCATGCTCGACCTCCTTTAGAGACTAGCCCTGCCTCTGCTTGTGTTTCGGATTCTCGCAGATGACGCGGATCACTCCATGCCGTCTGACGACCTTGCACTTGTCACACATTCTCTTGACGGACGCTCTTACTTTCATCTTCCTTCCTCAGTTCTTGTATCGGTAGACGATGCGCCCGCGATCAAGATCGTAGGCGGAGAGCTCCACCAGCACGCGGTCACCCGGCAAGATCCGAATGAAATTCTTCCGCATGCGACCCGAGATATGGGCCAAAACCTTATGCTCGTTCTCGAGTTCCACGCGAAACATCGCGTTCGGCAGGGTCTCTACCACTACCGCTTCCATCTGAATCGCGTCATCTTTGGACAACTTCCGTTCCTCTTTCTTTGGTCTCGCGCCGGTTCACACCTCGCCAAGCACCATCGGCCCATCGCTCGTGGCAACGGCGACCAACTCCCAGTGGGCCGCCTTCGATCCATCATCTGTGACCGCCGTCCAACCATCGCTCAAAACACGGCACTCGGGCCGCCCGGCAGTGATCATCGGCTCGATCGCCAGGACCATCCCTTCGCGGATGGCCGGGGAGCGCCCCGAAGCCCGGAAATTCGGGACCTGCGGTTCCTCATGAAGCCGTGTTCCGATACCATGGCCCACGAACTCCCGCACCACTCCATACCCGGCGGCCTGAGCACAACGCTCGACCGCTTCGCCGATATCCGAGATGTGCTTTCCCGGTCTCACCTCCTGAATGGCCCGCTCGAGGCATTCGCGCGTCACTTCGGACAGACGCACATCCTCTTCCGCGGCCTCGCCCACGAGGCAGGTGATCGCGGAGTCGCCGTAGTAGCCATCCAACAAGATGCCGAAATCCAGGCTGACCATATCTCCGGAACTCAGCACGCGATCCCCGGGAATCCCGTGGACCACCTCCTCGTTGACGGACACACAGACGCTGGCAGGATACCCCATATAGTTCAAAAAGGCAGGTCGCCCGCCCATTTCTTCGGCCCGATTTCGCGCGTGGGCATCGAGTTCGGCGGTGCGCACACCGGGAGAGACGCGCTCGGCGAGTTCCCCAAGCACGATTCTCACCGCTCGGCATGCGCGATCGAGCTTCTCGATCTCGCTCTTCGTTCGGCAAACCGCCGCCATCATCCACCTCCCTCTTCAACGGCCATGAGCACCCGGTCGAAGACCTGATCGATACTCCCCACACCATCGACCTTTCTCAAGAGGCGTTTTCGCTGATAGATCATCTCGACAGGCTGCGTCTGCTGGTGGTAGACGCGCAAGCGAGAGCGCACGGTTTCTTCGTTGTCGTCAGGCCGCACCTGACCGGCGGCTCGAGCCTCCGCCGCCCGACCTCGGAGCCGCTCGATGATTTGAGCGTCGGGAACTTCAAGCATCACCACATGATCGAGCGCCGCACCAAGATCGGCGAGCACGCGATCGAGAATCCCCACCTGCGCCACGGTCCGAGGAAATCCGTCAAGCAAGAAACCGTCGAGCGCATCCGGCTGTTTCAGCCGCTCGGCCACCACGTCTCCGATGAGGTCGTCGGAAACCAGTTCGCCGCTCTCCATGACCGTCTTGATGCGGGAGCCGAGTTCCGAGCCGGAGGCCACGGCATCCCGGAGCATCTCCCCGGTGGAGATATGCGGCACCCCCTTCGAAGCGCAAATCCGCTCCGCCTGGGTCCCTTTCCCCGCTCCGGGAGGGCCGAAGAGAACGAGCCGCATCAGCCGCGTCTCCCCCTCATTCGGGTGCCCTTGAGGAAGCCGTCGTAGTGGCGCATGACGAGCTGGCTCTCAATCTGAGAGACGAGATCCATCGACACACCGACGACGATCAGGAGCGAGGTGCCACCGAAGAAGAAATTGACCCGCATACCGTCGAGTATGAAGCGCGGAACCCAGCTCCCAAAGAAATCGCCGACGGCCGGCGGCCAGATCAGGTGCAATGGAATCCCGCTGAGCAGGAAAATCGGGATCATCGAGATCAAGGCGAGGTAGAGAGCGCCCGCAAAGGTCAACCGCGTCAAGACATCGTCGATGTACTGCGCGGTATGCTTGCCTGGGCGCACGCCGGGAACGAAACCGCCGACCTTCTTCATGTTCTCTGCCGTATCGGCTGGATTGAAGATGATCGACGTATAGAAGAAACAGAAGAAGAGGATCAATGCGACGTAGCCGACATCCCACAAGGGCATGTTGTAGTTGAATTGATTCTGCAGAACACTCAGGGATGGCCAACGCTCGGTCAGGAAGCCGATCATCATCATCGGCAGCGAAAGCAGCGAAGAAGCGAAAATGACCGGGATCACACCGCTGGTATTGACCTTGAGCGGCAAGAAGGTGGCGTTTCCGCGCATGACCCGGCGTCCACGTACACGGCTTGCATACTGAATGGGAATGCGCCGCTGCGCGCGCTCGACGAAGACCACACCCATGACGGTCGCGACCATCACCGCGAGCAGCCCGAGAATGCTGATGATTCCGCGCTGATCGTTCAGCGCTTCCGATATCAGACCGAATGTGGCGCTCGGCAATCCCACGACGATGCCGGCCATGATGATCAAGGAAATCCCGTTGCCGATTCCGCGCTCCGTAATCTGCTCACCGAGCCACATGATGAACGCGGTCCCGGTGGTCAGAGACAAAACCGTGGTGAAGTAGAAACCCCAACTTGCATCCGGGACCACGGGCTGCCCGCTCGCCCCCGACATACGAGCCAAAGTGACACAGATGAAGAAAGACTGGACCAACGACAAGGCAATCGTGCCGTATCGCGTGTACTGCGTGATCTTGCGGCGACCGATTTCGCCCTCCTTCTGAAGTCGCTCGAGGTAGGGCACGACGACCGTCAAGAGCTGCAAGATGATCGATGCCGAGATATACGGCATGATGCCTAGCGCGAAGATCGTCAATCGACTGAAGTTACCTCCGGTGAAGACATCGACGAGTCCAAAGATCCCACCCTGCGATGCCATCAACTGCTTGAGGGCTTCGAGATTGACTCCAGGCACGGGAATGTAGGCGCCGATACGATAGACGCCGAGCAGCGCGAGGGTGTAGAACACGCGCTTCCGGAGGTCCGGGATCCGGAGGATATTCTGAAAGCTCTCGATCATCACTCGCTCGCTTTAGATGGACTCGCTTCCGTTTCTTTCGTGTCGGGGCCGCCGAGCAGCTCGACGCGCCCTCCGGCCGCCTCGATCTTGGACCGGGCACCGGCGGATATGGCGTGGACCTGGATTGTCAGCGCTCGCGTCAGGTCGCCTTTTCCAAGGATTTTTACGCGATGAGAGCGATTCCGGCGAACCAGTCCCGCCTCGACCAAGATCTCCGGCGTAATCTCCGTACCGGCATCGAAGCGCTCGAGTCGCGCAAGATTGACCTCGGCATACTCCTCGCGAAAAATATTCGTGAAGCCGCGTTTCGGAAGACGACGTACGAGAGGCATCTGCCCCCCCTCGAATCCCCAACGACGAGAGTATCCGGAGCGGGATTTCTGCCCCTTGTGCCCCTTGCCGGCCGTCTTCCCGTTTCCTGAGCCGGGTCCACGGCCGATACGCTTTCGGTTGCGGGTGGCTCCCTCGGCCGGTCCGATCTCGTGTAGCCTCATGATTCTCTATCCTCCGCTCGTTGGAACCCATGTCTCAGCTCATATGGTTCTTCCGGCGTCTATGGTTCACATCCTCAGCGATTCTCGACGATCCTCACGAGATGGGGGATCTTCTTGACCATGCCTCGGGTACATGCGTTGTCCGGCAGTTCCACGATCCGATTCATCTTCCCCAAACCCATGCCGGCAAGAACGCGTTTCTGCTTGAACGAGTAGCCGATACCGCTGCGATACTGTTCGACCTTGATTTTTGCCTCGCCGCTCATCTTCGTTGTCCTCTTGGATCGACGACCGCACCCCGCAACCACAGCGGGCGACGATCGCTCCGGCTAAAGTCTCGGTGCCTGAGAAAGGTCCTTGGTGGCATTCGGATCGATCTTCTCGACCGGAAGGCCCCTCAAACGTGCCACGTCGTTGATATCCATCAAGCGTTTCAGTCCTTCGAAAGTGGCGTGAACGACGTTGTGCGGATTCTGAGTTCCGATGCACTTCGTCAATACATCCTGAACACCCAAGCTCTCTAGGATCGCGCGAACGGCGCCACCTGCAATCACCCCCGTACCGGGGCTTGCCGGCTTGAGCAGAACGCGCCCAGCGCCGTAACGCCCGATGACCGTATGAGGAATCGTTGCACCCTTGAGCGAGACACGGATCATATTGGCCCGGGCGCGCTCGACGCCCTTGGCGATGGCCGCCGGAACTTCCTTGGCCTTGCCTGTCCCGAAACCCACTCGACCCTTGCCATCACCTACGACGACCAATGCAGCGAAAGAAAAATTCTTTCCGCCTTTGACGACCTTCGTCACTCGGTTGATGAAAACGACCTGATCTCTAAGATCCGATCCTTCGCGTCCTTTATCAAATGCCACAACGTCCTCCGTTCAACGGTACGACTTCAACCCTCGCGCCTGCACCGGGCATCCCGGCATGGCCGACGACGCGGGTATAGACGATCAAAACTTCAAGCCACCTTCTCTTGCTGCGTCGGCCAAAGCCTTCACCCGACCGTGGTATATGAAACCGCCGCGATCAAAAACGACCTTTTCGATGCCGTTCTCGCGCAGCCTCGACGCAATGGTCGCCCCGACCTTCTTTGCACCTGCGACGTTCCCGCGCCCGGCATCCTCGCGACTCGATGCTGCAGCGAGCGTGACGCCGTTCACGTCGTCGACAGCCTGTGCATAGACATGATTTAGACTGCGATAGACCGCAAGGCGGGGCATGGCGGCCGTACCGCGCACCTTGCCGCGAATACGGGCGCGTTTCTTGACCCGTGCTTCCGCTCTGTTCGTCTTTTTGTACATCTTCTTCTCCAATCCGGTGAACGGATGAATCGCCTCTTAGGCTCCGGCCGCTTTGCCGGGCTTGAGCTTGATCTGCTCACCCCGATATCGAATCCCCTTGCCCTTGTATGCATCCGGTGGACGCAGTGCCCGCAGATTCGCCGCGACCTGGCCGAGAAGTTGCTTGTCGATCCCGGCAAGCGTCACGACCGTGTTCTTCTCGATCTGCGCACTCACTCCTTCCGGCAAGACGAAATCGACAGGATGGGAATATCCGAGAGCGAGAGTCATCTTGTTCCCGCTCGCTTCCGCGCGATAGCCCGTGCCGATGATCTCGAGCACACGTTCGTATCCCGAAGCGACACCGGTGATCGCATTCGCCAAGAGCGCGCGAGTCAGGCCGTGAAACGCACGCTGAGGCTTGCTGTCATCCGCCCGATGGACGAAAACGGTGCCGTCTTCCGTCTTGACGGTAATACCACGCGGAATCGGTACCGAAAGCTTGCCCTTCGGCCCTTTGACCTCCACCGATTCGACTTTGGATTCCAAGGCCACACCGGAAGGGATCGGGATTGGAAGTTTTCCTATTCTCGACATCGTCGCTGCCCTCTACCAAATATTGCAGAGCCACTCGCCACCCACTCCGAGACGACGCGCGGACCTTCCGTCCATGACGCCCTTCGAAGTCGAAAGGATCGTGATACCCAGCCCACCAAGAACTTCGGGGATTTCCCGCTGCCCGATATACACCCGTCGGCCGGGCTTCGAGACGCGCTCTAGCCCGTGAATGGCATTTTCTCCATTCAACGGTTGCTTGAGTTCGATCTCCAAGATGCCTTGGAGATCGTCATCCTTGTGTTCGAAATCACTGATGTAGCCCTGCTCACGCAGAATGCGCGCAATTTCCCGCTTCATCTTCGAAGAGGGCATCTTGACCCCGGTGTGTCCGGCCATCAGAGCATTTCTAATTCGTGTCAGCAGATCTGCGATCGGGTCGGTCATCGACATCGCATTACCTCATTGCCAATCTTGGCTGTGCTGGCTTGCCTGTACGTTCAACATCAAACACATCATCCACTGCGGCGCAAAAACGCTAGTGCGCAAAGGGCATTCCCAACGCACGCAAAAGCGATCGCGCCTCTTCATCGGTCTTGGCCGACGTAACGATCGTGACATTCATCCCGATCGTTCTCTGAACCTTCGCGTAGTTCACTTCGGGAAAAATCAATTGGTCCCGAACCCCGAGCGTGTAGTTTCCCCGTCCGTCGAAGGCCTTCGGCGAAACACCACGAAAATCTCGTACCCGCGGAAGCGCAAGATTCAGCAAACGGTCGAGAAATTCCCACATTCGGTCGCGGCGCAACGTCACCGCGACACCGATCGGCATCTCCTCTCGGAGCTTAAAGTTCGCGATCGATTTCCGCGCGCGACGAATCGTGGGTTTCTGACCGGTAATCTCGGTCAACTCCTCGGTCGCCTCATCGAGCAGCTTCGGATCATGCGACGCGGCACCGGCACCGACGTTGACGACGATCTTGTGAAGACCCGGTACCATCATGGAGTTCTTGTACCCAAACTCGTCGGTCAACGCCGCCCGTACTTCTTCCTGATATCTCTTCTTGAGTCGCGGCATTTCACTCATCGCTCACCTCAGCGATCCATTTCGGAGCCCGAACGGCGGGAGATACGTACCTTCCTCTTCTTGCCGTCGGTTCCCTCGAGAATCTTGTATCCAACCCGTGTGGGTTTGTCGGAGTCTTTGTCGATCGGAAGCAGATTCGAGATGTGAATTGCAGCTTCTTGCTCGACGATACCGGCTTGCGTCCCCTTGGTGGGATTCGCTTTGGTATGTTTCTTGACCATGTTCACGCCTTCGACGATGGCTCGCTCGTTGGCGCGAAATACGCGAAGAACCCTGCCGCGCCGGCCGCGGTCCTTCCCACTGATGACTTCCACCTGATCGCCTTTTCTGATATGCATGGCGAACCTCACAGAACCTCGGGAGCGAGCGACACGATCTTCATGAACTTGTGCTCACGAAGTTCTCTCGCTACGGGACCGAAAACACGGGTGCCCACGGGCTCTCCCGCGTCGTTTACGAGAACGGCGGCGTTCTCATCGAACGAGATGTACGAACCGTCTTTCCGGCGCTGGGCAGCACGGGTCCGCACGATAACGGCCTTGACGACCGCGCCTTTTTTTACGTTGCCGTCCGGGCTGGCTTCCTTCACCGAAGCGGTGATCACATCACCGACTCGGCCGTAGCGACCGGAATTGCCGCCACGAATACCGATCGCCATGATCTTCTTGGCACCGGAATTGTCGGCCACCGTCAGCACCGACTGCATCTGTATCATCTCGACCTCCTCAACGGCCTAAGCGACCGAGCCACGTGACGTGCTAACCCTTGGCATTCGCCTCGAGCGCGCGTTCGCGACTCGGGATGATGATCTGCAACACCCTCCAACGTTTGGTCGCGGAGAGAGGGCGGGTTTCGATGATCTCGATCTTATCGCCCACCACGCATTGCTCCGCCTCGTCGTGCGCGATGAACTGCTTCGACCTGCGGATATATCGCTTGTAGACCGGGTGCTGAATCTGCCGTTCCACTCGAACCTTCACCGTTTTGGTTCCGGGGATACCGACGACCATCCCCACCTTTTTCTGCCCGGGAAGTGATTTCCGGGAGGCACGACTCGCCGAGCGATCAGCGCCAAGCCCGTCCTTCTCGCTTGCCATCAGCGGTTCTCCTTCTCTGCGAGTTCCATCTGCCGCAGAATCGTCATCGCCCGGGCGATGTTCCGGCGGGTTTCGCCAAGCTTGTGCGGCTTCTCGAGTTGCCCAATCGACTTCTGCAGCCTCAGCTTGAACAAAGCTTCCTGGAGCTGCGCCACCTCTTGCTGCAATTCCGCCGCGGTCATATCTCTTAGCTGGCCGGCCTTCATCTTCGTGTCTCTCCACGCCTTGCGTTCAACAGATAACCCCCGGACGGGCGCTTACTGCACCGTCCGACGGACGAATTTCGTTGCGATCGGTAGCTTGCTCGCGGCAAGCCTCATCGCCTTTTCCGCGAGTTCTTCGGGTATGCCCTGCATCTCGAACATCACACGGCCGGGCTTGACGACGGCAACCCAGTGGTCCGGCGCTCCCTTACCCTTACCCATCCGCACTTCAGCCGGCTTCGAGGTCACCGGCTTATCGGGAAAAATTCGAATCCAGACCTTTCCACCACGCTTGGCCGTTCGCGTCATCGCAACACGCGCAGCCTCAATCTGGCGAGAGGTGATCCAGCCGCATTCGAGTGCTTTCAGCCCATAGTCTCCGAAAGAGACCTTGCATCCACGATGAGAGAGACCGCGCATGCGCCCACGCTGCTGCTTGCGGAACTTGACTCTCTTAGGCATCAACATTTGCTATCTCTCCTTCATTCCCTTCGTCGACTTCCGCCGGCGATCGGCGCCGAGCCGACTCTCTCGCGAGAAACTATCGCTGCCGAGCACGGTGAGCGACGACCTCGGTGGCCTCGCCACGGTAGATCCAACACTTGACCCCGATGACGCCGTAGGTGGTTCGCGCCTCAGCCATCCCATAGTCGACGTCTGCGCGCAGAGTGTGCAGAGGAAGCTGGCCCACGAGATACCACTCGCTGCGGGCGATCTCGTGACCACCGAGGCGCCCGGAGCAACGAACCTTGATCCCCTTGGCCCCGAAGCGCTGGGCCGACTCCACGGCCTTGCGCATCGCGCGACGGAAAGCGACGCGACGTTCGAGTTGAGAGGCTATCCCCTCGGAAACGAGTTGCGCGTCGAGTTCCGGCTTATCGATTTCCATGATGTTGATGAAGACATCCCGGCCGGTCTTCTTGCTGAGATCCTCGCGCAACTTGTCGACCTCGGTCCCCTTGCGTCCGATGATGATGCCCGGCCGCGCCGTAAAGAGGCTCACTTTCAGCTTGCGATCGCCCGCGCGCTCGATGGTGACATCGGAGATGCCGGCGTGGCTCAGGCGTTTCTTGAGATCCTTGCGAAGCTCGAGGTCCTCTTTGAGGAACTCACCGTAGCGCTTCGTCTCAAACCACCGGCTCTTCCAAGTGCGGTTGAAGCCTAGTCGAAATCCGTAGGGATGTACTTTCTGGCCCATCTCGAGTTCCTATCCTCTGCGTCCCGGCTCAACCGTGACGAGAACTGTTTCCTGCCGCCCTGACGTCGAGTTCCAGCGTGATATGCGATCGTCGCCGCTTGATGGGCATGAACCGACCCATCGGCCCCGGCCTTCCCCTTCTTTCGGAAGGCGCGGCATCGACGAACGCACGCGAAATGAAGAGGCGGTCGACATCGACCCGCTCCTCACGATCCTGGGCATTGGCAACAGCTGACGTCAGCAGCTTTTCCAACGCGCGGGCCACACGGCGCTTGCTCACCTTCAACGTCGCCAGCGCCGTGGCAATGTCTGCGCCACGGATCTGATCAACGACGAGCCTCGCCTTCTGCGGACTGGTCTTCTGATAGCGAAGAATTGCATGAGAAATCATCGCCGGTTCTCCATCGCTCTCGATATACCCATCTCGGCCAATGCTTCGCGTCGACTAGCGTCGCGCGCGCTTATCCTTGCCGCCGGTGTGGCCGCGAAAGGTCCGCGTCATGGCGAACTCTCCGAGCTTGTGCCCCACCATATTTTCCGACACATAGACCGGAATGAACTTGCGCCCGTTATGGACCGCGAAGGTATGTCCCACCATTTCAGGAATGATGGTCGACCGTCGAGTCCACACCTTGATGACCTTTCGCTCGCTGTTCTTGTTCATTTCATCCACCTTCTTCATCAGGTGGTCGTCAACGAAAGGACCTTTCCATACTGAACGTGCCATCTTTTCTCCAGCCTCCCGCGTTATCGCTTCTTGCGCCGGCGGATGATGAACTTGTCCGTGCGCGAGTTGCTGCGAGTCTTATGCCCCTTCGTGGGCTGTCCCCACGGGGATACGGGATGACGCCCGCCGGAACTCTTTCCTTCGCCGCCGCCGTGCGGGTGGTCCACAGGGTTCATGGCCACACCACGCACAATGGGCCGGCGGCCCTTCCAACGACTGCGACCCGCCTTGCCGATGGAGCAATTCCCGTGGTCGGTATTGCCCACTTGCCCGATCGTCGCGCGGCACTCCATCAGAACCATTCGGACTTCCCCGGAGGGAAGGCGAACCTGGGCGTAGCGCCCCTCTTTGGCCATCAGTTGAGCGACGCCGCCCGCCGAGCGCACCATCTGGCCGCCCTTACCCGGTCGCAATTCGATATTGTGAATCTGCGTTCCGAGAGGCATGTTCTTGATCGGCAGGCAGTTGCCCACAGCGATCTCGGCATCGACGGCGGACATCACCGAATCGCCCTTCTTCAGTCCAACCGGCGCAAGGATGTACCGCTTGTCGCCGTCCGCATAAGTGATCAGGGCGATATGGGCGGAACGATTCGGGTCATACTCCACGGTGGAAACCGTTCCCGGCACGCCTTCCTTGTCGCGCTTGAAGTCGATCACGCGGTAACGCCGTTTGTGGCCACCACCACGGTGCCACGAGGTCACGCGCCCCTTGTTGTTACGTCCGCCGCTCTTGCTGATCGGCTCGAGCAGAGGCTTATGAGGCGCACTCTTGGTCAACTCGGGCGAGACCACGACTTCCATCTGTCGTCGTCCCGGTGATGTCGGCTTGAATCTCTTGATCGGCATCGCTGCTGCCTCTCGTGTTCATCCCTGCGATCGGTACCGCAGGTTTATGCGCATAGGGCGCGTTGGCCTTTGAATCCCATTCATCCTTCCAGATAGTCGATGGTCTTACTATCCGGCGTCAGCGTCACATAAGCCTTCTTCCACGAGGCGCGCAGCCCCACGAAACGGCCATATCGGCGCTTCTTACCCTTGACGTTCATCGTGCAAACCTTCGACACTTCGACGCCGAAAGCTTTTTCGACCGCTTCCTTGATCTGGAGCTTGTTGGCCCGCGGATCCACTTTGAAGACAAAGGTATCGCCGCTCTTTTTCCACCGGTGAGACTCTTCTCGCAGGCGACTCGCCTTTTCCGTCAGCCGCGGGAAGCGAATGATGTCCCAGGCACTTATCTTGCTCATCGGCTCAGAACCTCCCCGAGGGCTTCCGCCGCCGCCCTGCTGACCACGACGGTCTCGTGATCGAGCACATGGTAGGCATGCGTCTGAAGCGCTCGCACCGCGCTGATCTGCGGGTGATTGCGCGCTGCAAGGGTCATGTTTTCATTCTCGCCGTCGAAGACGAAGAGGACCTTGCCTTCAACTCCGATGGAAGCGCGTAGCGCCACGAGATCCTTGGTCTTGTGACTGTCCATCGCCAGATCGTCCACGATCAGGAGCAGGTCCCGGCGCACCTTCTCGGAAAGTGCGGAAGCGAGCGCCCGCCGACGGGCCTTCTTGGGAAAGTCGTAGGAGTAATCACGCGGCGCCGGGCCAAAGACCACTCCACCCTTACGCCAGATCGGCGAGCGAGTGGAACCCACGCGCGCTCGTCCCGTTCCCTTCTGCTTCCATGGCTTTCTTCCGCCGCCCCGCACTTCGATACGGTTCTTCGTCTTGTGCGTTCCACGTCGCGCAACCGCGAGATAGTGACGAACCGCTTCATACATCAAGTGCGTCTTGAGCGGGTAGGCGTAGACGGCATCCGGCAGTTCACACTGCCCGACCTGTTCACGTTTTCGGTTGTGTACCGCGAGTTCGGCCATGGTCGTCTACTCCGCAGCCGGAGCGCCCGCGCGGCGCTGCACTGTGAGAATGCTGCCTCGAGCACCCGGGACGGAACCCCGAATCAGCAGCAAGTTTTGTTCACTATCCACGCCAACGACCTCGAGTCCTTTGGCGTTCGCACGCCGAGCACCCATCTGCCCCGGCATGCGCATCCCTTTGAAAACCTTCGACGGCCAAGCGGACTGCCCGATCGATCCACCGGAGCGATGAAACATCGAGCCGTGCGTCGCGCGACCACCTCCAAAATTGTGCCGCTTCATGACGCCCTGAAAGCCGCGCCCTTTGCTGGTGCCGATGATGTCGACGCGCTCACCCTTGCTGAAAATCTCGCAAGTATAGGTTTCACCCGGCTTCGGATCGGCGCCGCGAGGGACGGAAAACTCCCGCAGAATACGCGTCGGCGGAACACCGGCTTTCTCGAAGTGCCCCTTCTTTGCGCGGTTGGCCTTTCGATCCGGGCCTTCCTCCACGAAGCCGATCTGAGCCGCTTCGTAGCCGTCGGTGGCGCTCGTCTTGCGTTGCACGACGACGCAAGGACCGACCTTGAGCACGGTCACCGGAATGACCATGCCATCTTCACCGAAGATTTGGGTCATTCCGACTTTTCTTCCGATCAATCCATTTACCATTGCCCGTTCTCCATGCTCATCCCCATCGACCGAGTCGCTGCGGGGATTGTTGCACCACGCCTATGAGGAGAAAGCCTTGATCTCCACATCCACCCCCGCCGGAAGATCCAGCTTCATCAATGCATCCACCGTTTCGGGCGTCGGATCGAGGATATCGAGAAGACGTTTGTGAGTCCGACTTTCGAATTGCTCGCGGGACTTCTTGTCCACATGCGGAGAGCGCAGCACGGTATAGATGCTGCGTTGCGTCGGCAGGGGAATCGGCCCCGCGATGCGCGCGCCGGTGCGGCGCGCAGTATCGACGATTTCGGCGGCCGACTGGTCGAGGATTCTATGATCCCACGCGCGCAATCGAATTCGGATCTTGTCATTGAGCATCGGTGTTCCCTTATTTGCTTTCGCAGTTACTCGATGATCTCGGTGACCGAGCCGGCTCCGACCGTGCGGCCGCCTTCGCGAATCGCGAAACGCAGGCCGCGATCCATCGCGATCGGCTGAATCAACTCGATCTTCACCTCGACGCGATCGCCCG
>JALUUK010000177.1 GCA_027021395.1 Acidobacteriota bacterium | reverse complement strand
TCGGCCAAGGATGTCGAGAAGGACCCGCAGGGGCTGCCTAGTGCCTGCAAGGGAACGGTGTATTCCAGCGTTCCCGGCGGCAGGCCGGTAGGCGTCAGTAACACCGCGCCGCTGCCGTCGGCCGGTATGAAGTGCAGGTAGGTCGTCTGCCCGTTCGTTTGCAGAAGGTGCCGGCAAGACACCGCTTGCCCTCCAGCTCGAGTCCAAGGCGATTCTGGCGCTCCAGATCGAACTCACGGGCGAGAGGACCGATCTCGAGGGAACGCTGCGCTGCACCTTCAAAGGTTCCTCCACCTCGAGTACCGGAATTCGTGGTCCGCGATTCGAATGCAACAATCCGCGGCCCGGTCCGGGAACCGTCACCTTCATCGCCCCAGGCTATGGCAGTGCTCACATCGCCGTGGAGGTGCCGGAAGAAGGCGAAGTGACGATATCTCTCGCCCTCGTTCGCGGCGGCACCCTCGTCGTGCCGGTCCCGTCGCTCGAAACCGAGGTGGCGATCGTCGACACCGCCGACGTCAACTGGGTGATCGTGTTTCGAGGCTTGTCGCAGGTCCTTCGCCGGGAGATCCCTCAGATCGGCCCCGCGCTGGTGATCCCGGATCTCCCACCCGGAACCTACACCGTCCGCGTCAACGGCAGCTCTCGCGCACCCATCGACATCCGTCCCGGAGAGAAGGCAATCGCCTGGTGAGTGCAGAGAAGAGTCAATCCCCGGACCTGATAGCGGAAACAGATGGCACCGAATTCACCGGCGCAGGCGGGCCGGAGGCGAGATGAGCGGCAGGGCCATCAGCAGTTTTCTCATGAGCTCTCCTGGGTGGTTGTCGCCCGGCCGCATCGACCATGATTTCGCAAGGCTCGAATGCAAGTTTCTGGCGGCAACTCGCAGCCTCGAAGCTGAGCCGCGGCTTCCACCCCGCCGTCTGGAATTGCTTCGGCGAGATGAGCCGCTCCTTGCGCCGCATCGAACGCGCGGTCTACGGCGGGCTCGACTGTACCTACGCGCGCCGTGCTCCGAGGCGCTCCCACCGACGCCACTATGCGTGGGCCCGCTTCTAAGATCGCTAGCTTCTCACCGATTCCTCTACTAAGAAACCTTCTTTTCAAGCATTTCAGCAATCCAAACCTTGATGATCGATTGCCGCGTAACACCAAGGCGCTTGGCTTCTCGATCAAGCGATTCGATCATCCAAATGGGAAAATCGACGTTGACCCGCCTGGGCTCCTGATTGCGCCTGCGGGCCTTCGACAGATCCAGATCCGAGCTGACATTCTCTCCCCGATCGAAGTTCTCATCGAAATCACGGGCCTTCATAGATCTCGACCTCCTCTCTGCGTGAACGCCGAAGCGAGATGAGTCGGATTCGATCATCCCGGTACGTGATCACCGCCGACCAGTGCTTTCCAGCAATCCGACCAACCACAAGAAATCGTGGCTCATCGCTTGTGCGCGCCGGAATCTCGATCAGCATATCGTCAAGCCACAGGAGCTGCGCCTCAACGAAGTCCATGCCATGCTTCTCCTTGTTGGCTTGGCTCTTCGCCTCGTCGTACTCAAACTCCATTTCGCCCCGAATGCTTACCCTGAATGCTTAGTTATGGTATGTATTCTATACCCGATGGGCGCAATGTCAACACATCTGACCTGCTGTGACAGTGGGAAGTTCCCCGTCCGGATCGAAAACGTTGGTCGGATTGTTCCTGGAGTAGTCATAAGCGTTCCAGCTCTGCGGAGAATGCGGGAAGACAACGAGTGTGGGATCAACGATGAGGGGCTCGCCGGCCGTCCCGATGCCGACGTCGCCGCCGCGGCGAAGGCCGAGGAGCGGCGCCTCGTGACCCTCGATCTCGACCTCGCCAATCCGCGGCACTGCCCGTCGGCCGACTGCGCCGGCATCGTGGTGCTGCGGCTGCACACGCCGACCTCGAAGCTTCAGGTCCGGCGCCTGGTGAGCTTCTCTACTACGCAGGCCGAAAGCGTGGCCGGCAAGCTCTGGATCCTTGACGGAACCCGGGCGCGCGACTGGACGCCCTGAGCGTTTCTTTCCTTAGCTGCCGGCGCCGTGGCCGGCGCGTGGCGTGCCCCGGGGGTCCGCGTCAGTCTAATCGCTTCTTCGACGGACGAGGACCCGCAGCGCCCGTAGGCGCGAAAGGGCTTCGTCCGGTGAAGACTCGATTAGACTGCGCGGATCAACAGCAGCTTCCTTTGTTCCGGCAACGGTGCACTTCCACTCAAGACACGTTCACGACTAGTTGATTGGAAACGAGTTTGCCGGTCCACGACTCGATGCCGACTCTGCTACCATCATCGCGACTGGTAAAACGCACTTCGATGCGATATCTGCCAGGCGTCGCGAAATCGAAATAGTCAGTCAGCTTGATCGATTTCCCCAAACTGTATCCGGGGCGCAAGTAGAGAAAGTCGTCCCGTTCGAAGGGTGCGAGTTTTATTTTCGGACCGAAGTAAGTACGTCTACTCCCGGATGGCCCTTCGACAACGAGGTGGACTGTCCCACCCACCGACAGCACCCCTGGTATCCACACGCCGGAGTCGCCAGTTGCTTCAAGGGCAACGGTGACGGTTACTGGCTCGCCCGCTGCCGATTCCTGCGACACGCGAAGAGTTAGAGGCACGCCATGGTCAGTTGAACCTTCCGCGGACACCGCACATAGCATGAACACCACACCTCCTAGAGAGGCCAGGATCTTAGGAATCATTTCTTGATATGCTCCTTAACCTGTCCATCGAGGTCGGTTTCCTCATTTTCCTTCTCCTTGAGATCGTGATCCTCTTCCTCCGTCGATGTGCCATCCGTCTCGAGATTCTGGTCCGCATGTATGAACTCGTCGAGGAAAGTGTCCGCCAGTTCTTCAGTACCACCCGTGACTTCGAAATTGATGCTGATGACCTGCTCTGTTACTTCTCCGCTCTCTTGGTCCGTGCCCGTTATCTTGGTTTCGCCGAGTGAGCGACCTTCCTCGTCCACCATCTGCTTGTCGGTCGCCGCTACGAGCTTGACCAGTGTCCCGTGGTTCTGGTCGAGCCTCTCGAAGTATTTGTTCCCGGCATCGGAGTTCAGGAAGGCATTCCAGGCCTGCCGAAACTGCTTGCTACCACCGGAGACCAGATTCTGCATTCCCGGTGACAGTTCGACATCCTCCCCATCGGAATCGAAGAACTTCAGCGGGTTGTTGAGCGCGTAGATGTAGCGGTTCCAGCGTTGTGAAAAGCGGGAGTTCTTTCGACGTTTGACGACCGGGTCGGTACTGAGGAACCTCCCCATGCTGGCTCCATGATACCTCGCCAGCATGCAATCCAGCCCGGTCGTCTCATCG
>JALUUK010000176.1 GCA_027021395.1 Acidobacteriota bacterium | reverse complement strand
TGCTGAACCATCCGTGCATGTGGCCGTTCGCGATTGTAGCGAGGCCAGTCGATGGTGTCGGCTTCTTTGGAGTCCTTGAACCTCGTCCATCCATCCGGAGGACGCAGCAGGCAACCCGGCATCTCATCCGCTGAGTTCAGATTGGTGAAGAAAGATGTGTATGCCGGATCGGGAAATTGGTGACAGAGCATCGCGTTGATCACAGCATCGAAAGCGATGTTTGCGATGCGATCGGGACGACCGAAAAGGCGAGTATGCCCGAGCACCAGATGATGCAGCTCGTGCATGATCAACATGAAAAGATGTTCGTCGCTACGACAATGCTTCTCGACAAAATCCGGATTCAGATGCAGCCGTGGCCGGTCGGTACATTCGATGCAGGCGGTGGGCGATAGGTCGGAAAGGGTCAACTCGACCGCTTCGAGCATCTTGTGCAATTGGAAGGTTGCCGCCGGAAGCACGTTGAATATGCGCCGGCGGATCGTTTGTAGGTCGTTACGGTACTGTGTCATCGTCGGCCTTTTTCTGTCGTTTTGATACCCAAGATGCTTAGATCGACCCCTTCGAAGCGAGGATCGTCCACCGCGAATGCCGTCGGCTGCAATAGATGAGATCGGTCGTAGCGTGGCGGACGAGTGGCGATATAGAGATCGCCGACCCGCCGGGAAAGCACCTGAATCGTCAATGCCGGATCGACGCATAGCCGGTAGAACTCACTCTCTACGATCTTCTCCCAAGGCACCGTCCAACCGATCAATGAACCGGCCGGGACCGCGACCGACGTATCGCCGATGTCGCTGATCGCCGTTTCCGCATCACCGAACCATTTCTGCTGCGCAAGCCGTGTGCCTTCCTTGAGCGTTTCTTTCCAGGAATACTTGCGTTGGGTCGCCCGAAGAGGACCCTGGGCGAGCGCGCACACGCTCAACGAAAAGACCACGGCCGATCCATACACGGGCCGCTGCACCACTCGCCTGAAGTAGTGTTGGTACGCCATGCCGAGCGCTGCCGGAGGCTCCCGCCTCGCCGTCGGATGCTCTCGATCTACCGCTTCTGCCCGTCCCTTCGTCATCTCTGCTCCTCGATGGGAACGGAATCGAGATGAAAGCGGGCCCATATTTCCAGGAAGAGTTCGGCGACTCGATCCGGACTCGCCCCGTCGAATCCATCCGGAAGCAGTGATTCGAGCAGGTTTGCCAAGTAACGGTCTCGAACGCACGCAGGGCCATCGATTCCGGCCTTCGTCTTCAAACGGCCGACGATGTCCCGCACGGCGACTACCGATGGCCCGCTTGGAGTGCGTCGCCCAGCACCGAGCGTGCGCTCGTCCGGCACCAAGGCCCCCCGTGCATGATGTCCCAAGGTCTCGATGACCGTGGCTGGAACGGCGCGATCTCGATGGACGGCTAGATAGCAGCCGAGAGCCACAGCCGTCCGCTCCGCTTCTCGCTTTCGACTCGCCACCGCATCGAGTGCCAGTTTTCCTAGGTCGTCGTCGTCGATCCCGGGACCGAAAGCCAGCGCGCGCGCGAAGCGCTCGACTGGATCTCCGATCGTCAACAACTCCCGCCACGGATTGTTCCTCGAAAGACCGGAAAGCTTCCAGGCATGCTTGTGAATCTCGAGCGCTTCGACCGCCCGTGATCCACCACATGCCGCCGTCTCCGGGTTGCCGTGCCGTAGGGCGAGCAACGCCGAGCATTCCCAATCCACATCGGTGACTTGTGCTTTCTTCGATCCGGACAGCAACAAGGCGACGCGAGACGCTTGAATCGAAAGTACGGCGCGCATCAGCATCGTCATTCGCCGCGCGGAAAAGTAGGCCCCCTTGCTCCGAATCAGCGACTCAACGATGATCAGATAGTCCACCAATCGCTTGGGTATGGCCCGTTCCAGCTCATACAGGACGCGGCGTGTGCGAGCGATCACTTGCGGCAGATCCAGCGTGAAGTCGTGCTCTCCCGCGGCGTGGTCGAAGAGTACACGCCGCTTCTCGTCATCGGACAGGTTCCCCCACTCGGGCACCTCGATCACGAAGACGAAGCGATCGGCAAGGGCGGGATCGAGCGGTTCGGTGCCTAGATACTCGGGATGGTCATGGTCGCCTTCGTCATCCTCTTCCATCGAAGAAACCGGATTCATCGCCGCCCAGCGATAGCGCAGCTTCGGTAGATCGACGCCTTGTACGCGCCGCTCATGAATCAGCGGAAAGAGCTTGTTCTGCAACTCCGGACGGGTGCGATTCAGTTCGTCGATGAAGACGACCTCCGCATCCCAGATGGCGGTGGGTGTCGCGATGTAGCGCAAAGCGGTCCGGCTTTCGTCCGGTACGGGGATGCCGACGAGATCATCGAAATTCACCAGGCTCGCATTGTAGAAGCGATACTCCAATTCGAGAGCCTGAGCCAAGCGCTCGAGCAGGAAGCTCTTCGCCGTCCCGTGCTTGCCGATCAGCAACATCGGCTCGTCGCTAGCCAACGCCGCCAATACCACCGGCTCGAGATGGCTCCAACCTTCGAGACCTAACGGACGAGTCAGTTGCGCAGAGTTTTCCGCGCACCCCGCCTTAGGCTTGGGCTTGCTCTTGCCCGCGCGCCGCTTGGCGGTGGCTTTCGTGGAACGCGGCTTCGATCCGCTCTTGCTCGTACTCCGCTTCGCCGAGGTCTTCGTGCGACGCGGTTTCGGCCCGCTCATGCCCCCGCCTCAGTGCGCCGACCGAGTTGCTCGATCAACCGGTCTCGTCGCTCGCGCGCCTGCTCTACGCAGCGTGTGCCGAGCGAGACTCGCACACGTTTCTTCTGCCAGCCGGCCGTATGCACCGTGTAGTGACACCACCAGGTGCCGTTGTTGTTCCAAAGATGGTGATCCGGATTTTCTTGATCGATGCGAATCGACAGAACTTCGGCCAACTCACGACGATCTTTCGAATGGTCGTTGACCGAGCGGTCACCGCTTGCAGCAGACTTTCTTTCCGACATGGGCGCGACTCCTCATAAGGGTCGCACCAGGAATCCGGAGCTTGGTTCGGAAGTGCATCTCAGCCTTCCGCACATCGACCATCCTCTCGGATGATCAAACCACCTTGGCCTCCGGGCCAGGTTGGCAGGCACCCGACCACCGGGTGCCTTTCCTGATGCTGTAGTGAGTATACGACGAATCGATATGGGAAGGCGAGCGCTATCTGTGTCATAACCGACCTTGAAAACTTCGTTCTTCCCGGCCCCGGCTTGCGCCCTGCCCCTGGATCGAAGAGGAGGCGGAAGGGTTGTGAAATTCGGACTGGATTGAACGGGATCGATGACCGAAGCGGTGCTCTCCAAGTCGGCACTTCCGGGCACCGG
>JALUUK010000175.1 GCA_027021395.1 Acidobacteriota bacterium | reverse complement strand
TTCGATCCGGTCAGCGAACGGAGGTAGGCGAAAAGTCCCGGCCCCTTTGTGCCATCGGGAAGAATCGCTTCATCGTTCTGGATGAAGGCGATGAGGGCGTCACCCGTGATGCCGTCGGGCTTGCCGCCCCAGTCGCGCCAGCGGTAAGGGGGGCTAATGGCAGGGCGATAATGCTTACCCTCAAGCGTGGCCTCGGCTTCTCGGACCTGTTCCAAGTCGTCCAAGAACTTCAGGAACAGAATCCAGGTGAGCATGGGGAGACGATCGAGGTCGGTGGTGAGGCCCTTGTCCTTGCGCATGATGTCACGACAGGACTTGATGAGGCTACTAAGCGATTGGACCGTGGTAGCATTGATTTGCGGGTTTTTTTTCTCCCGTGCCATAGACGTTTACGCTGCCTCCGCGTACAAGAGTTCTTGCATATCCTGAATTGCACTTCGCAGTTGCTCAGGACCGCCAAACTTGTCGGCGATCTCTAGGACGTTGCCGTGGTTGGATATGGGCGGCACTTTCAGGATGTCGGGCACCTTAAACTGAGCCGTGCCGTACTCGATGTACTTGTCCAGGATTTCCTCAAGGATCTGTCGTGCCTCTGGTTTGAATTGTTCCCAAAAGTCGATGCGGCCCTTTCGCAGGCGTTCAGCGCGTTCTCGCCGAGTGCGCAAAGGGGCATTGTAGGCTACATAGCAGAGCAGATCGAACGGATCCGCGTCCGGTTGCCCGACGTTTTCCGCCAGCTGTTCGAGGGTGATGCCATGCTTCCGCAGGGCGTCCAGTATCGCAGCGCGCTCCTGAGCGTTGCTCCAATGGGCCCTCAGTTCGGCCGCCGAGGTCCACATGCTTCGCACTTTTTCGGCAGCGTAGTCTGTGAACTTGACGACGCGGAGTTGATTCCCGCTGGCGTCCAGTTCATAGACGAAATGCGCGGCGATCTCGACGGCGCCGCCGTTTACATAGTACTTGAGTAGCGGACGCTCCCGGCCATCCGGCGCTGGGTGTTCGGGCACCTGTGGCGGCTCCGGTGGTGCAGGAGGGGGAATCGGTTCCTCATCCGTGGTCTCCGTCGGAGGCTCTATCGGCTCACCGTCAAAGTCCGGGTCAGCGAACAGGCGCGTGGCGCTGCCGGTGTAGTCGAGAATGGAGAACCAAAGCTTACCGTAGTCGGCCCGGACACGGGTACCCCGGCCGATGATCTGTTTGAACTCGGTCATCGAGTTAATGACCCGAACGATAGCGATGTTCTTGCATGTCTGAACGTCCACACCAGTCGTGAGCAGCTTGGAAGTCGTCACAATTACGGGTGTGGCTCGTTCGAGCTCCTGAAAACGGCTCAGGTAACCGCGGCCAACATCTCCTTCATCCGAAACGACGCGGACCACATAATCGGGGTGGGCCTGCACCAAGTCCGAGCAATGATTGTTAATGGCCCGACGCATCTCTTCGGCGTGCTCCTGATCGACACAGAACACAATGGTCTTGGCGAAGGGGTCGGAGCTCTTGAGGAACTCGGCGATGTTCTTGGCGATAGCCTGAGTGCGCGCCCGCAAGGCGACGATACGCTCAAAATCCGGGGTGTGGTATGCCTCGTCTGGGATTAGTCGGCCATAGCGGTCCAGTTCGTTCTTCGAGGGCCGCCACCCCGTCGCATCCACGTTGGAGACGATGCGATGCACGCGATAAGGAGCAAGAAACCCGTCGTCTATTCCTTGCCTCAAGCTGTAGGTGTAAACAGGGTCTCCGAAATAGGCATATGTATCCCGATTGTCCTCGCGCAAAGGCGTGGCTGTCATGCCGAGTTGGTATGCGGGCTGGAAATACTCGAGAATCTCGCGCCAGTTGCTATCGTCGCGAGCGCTGCCGCGATGGCACTCGTCAACGATTACGAGGTCAAAGAAATCTGCCGCATAGTGGCGGTAGAGTCCCGGCCGGCTCTTGTCTCTGGCGATTGCTTGGTAGGTCGCGAAGTACATCTCCCGACTTTTGACCGCCTCACCTTGAATCTTCCAGCGGGCATCTCCGAATGGTGCGAACTGCTTATCTTTGGGGTCATCCACAAGGATCGACCGGTCCGACAGGAACAGTATGCGGGGTCTGCGCGGTTCCCCCGTTCGGTTCCAGCGGGTGCTCCATAACTTCCAGCAGATGTGAAATGCTATATCGGTCTTTCCGGTTCCCGTGGCCATGTTGAGGAGTATCCGCCGCTGGCCAGCGAGAATCGCACGGATCACCCGGTTAATAGCAATTTCCTGATAGTAACGAAGAGGTTTGCCTGGCACCGGCAGCAAGGGTGCGAGGAAACGTTGCTTTTGATCTTCGCCCCTGAGTCCGATGTGCCGTTGGAGCCTCCGCCACAGCTCGTCGGGCGAAGGGAAGTGCTCAAGCGTCGAGTCTCGGCCCGTTAGGAAGTCGTGCTCAACGATACCGTGACCGTTGGTAGCGTAGGCGAACTTCAAATCGAGGATCTCGGCGTATTCCTTGGCCTGCTGGAGCCCAGCAGCTGGACTCTTGTGAGCGGCTTTGGCTTCAACCACTGCTACCGTCAGATGTGGACGATAACGAAGGAGGTAGTCGGCCCGTTTCTGTGGTCGTCGCCAGACCTTGGTGCCAGCGACCATGATGCGCCCGTCTGTGAAGGTCCTCTGCTCGCTGATCTGGTCGTCGGTCCAGCCAGCCGCGTAGAGCTTCGGCAGAACGTACCTGCGACAGGTATCGGCTTCAGTGGCCATTCTTCTCAGCACCTTGCGTCACTTCTGGATTGTGCCACGAGCATGGAGTTGCGCGCCTCCAACCCAATACTTTTACACAAAGTATCCAATCAGAGACCACCCGCCCTCACCGGTGTTTCCTGGCACGGTTTTCGCCAGGATGCCCGACGGTGGTCCTGAATCTGAGGTGCCTCGGGTTTCCCGGAGACGAGGGAACGATGGGAAGACTCGGCAGGTTCTCACGGGAGATGTGCTGTGGGGACTGAGAAGAGAGCGTTCCGGCAGCGAGACGTCTCTGGTAAGCTGTGGAGGCGATGCGCACGGCGATCGTTTGGCCGGCGGCGCTGGCTGTGGTCCTGGCGGGCTGCGGGCCGGCGGAGAGTCCGGAGCCGGCCGCAGGAGAAGCAATCGTGGAGACTTTCGGCACGCTGCCATCGGGCGAAGAAGTCAAGATCTACACGCTGAAGAACGCGGCGGGCATGAAGGCCCGCATCATGACCTACGGCGGCATCGTCGTCTCGCTCGAAGTCCCGGACCGCGAGGGCCGCTTCGCCGATGTCGTGCTCGGCTTCGACGATCTGGAGGGCTACCTGAAGGGGCATCCGTACTTCGGGGCCATCGTGGGCCGGTACGGGAA
>JALUUK010000174.1 GCA_027021395.1 Acidobacteriota bacterium | reverse complement strand
GGATCTTCTGCGAGGGTGGTCGCGGGAGGGGCGCTTGCCGTGGACGGCGTTCCGGATCCGAAGCGGAACGCTCCGTGCGCTCGAGCCGGCCCGAGAGCTCGATCCGATCGCCTACTGGGTGAGCGTGGCCACGGGGTGCCCGCCGACGCGTCATGGCGTTCAAGGTGCCGGCCAGCGCGCCTTGCCGGGTGCGCGTTGGCCCGCACCCACGGGGGGATTGGCGGCCGGACCGCTGGAGATGCTCACGCGGCTGCTTCCCGGAGAACAGCGCGTCGTGCGCTCGGCTCTGCGCCGTCTGCCGGCTTTCTGGGAAATTACGGCCGACGCCGAGAAGAGTGCGGCGATCAACTGGTGGGCGACGTGGCCCGCGTCTTCGCCGGGCCGAGCCGGGGGCTATGTCGTCTCCGACGGCGCGCTCGTCGCTGCGCTCGAGGCGAAGGAGTATGAGGAGGCCGTGCATCCGGGAGCCTGGGGCGCAACACGCTCTCCTCGGTGGCTGCAGGAGGCGGGCGAACGCGCATTCGAGGTCTGGCCCAAGGATCCGGTGGCGCGCGAAGCCCTGCGCACGGATCTCTTCGCGCTTCGCGCGCTCGAAGACGTCTTGCGCGATCCCGAAGTGAGCGTGGCGACGCTCTACCTGCCCGGGTTGGATATTCTGCGCGAACGGAGCCGGGCCGAGGGCAGGGACCTACTCGAAAATCTGGCATCGATGGCCGTTCACGCAGCCGAGTTGGATGCGGGCTTCGACCACCTCTTCCGGCGTATCGAGGGGGGGACGGTCGTCACTTTGATCGGTTCTCCCGGGCGTGCGGCGCCGGGAGAGCGTGGATTCGCGCTTTGGCCGGTGCGGCGGACGGATCCGCCCGCGACCGAGAACACGACTCCCGCGGAAGTCGCCGAATCGATCGCACCGACGTGGTTGGCACTGTCGGGATTCACGGTGGATGCGCGCATCTGCGGTGCGGCCGAGGAGGATTTGCTCTTGCGGGCCGGCGCGCGCGAGCGCAGAGCGATCACACGCGCACGACCGGCGAGGCCTCCGACGACCGAGGCTCAGCTCGAGAGTGAATATCTCGAACGGCTCGAAAGTCTCGGCTACATCGACTGACTCGAAGCTCTTACGGCGCGCTAGCTTCCATTGTTGCGTCTGCATGCTCGCCGTATACTCGCCTCATGAACTCACCGGAAGCGAGTGCAATCTATCGGCGCTGTGAAGGCGTATCCGTATCCCGTTTTGGTTCGGAGGGCCTCGTCGTCGTTCCCAAACAGGCGATGCAGTTGGTTCTCAATGAGATCGGTGCGCGGACGATGGAACTCGTCGATGGTCGACGCAGTGTGGAAGACATCGCCCGAGAGATTGCCGGCGAATATGCCGATGCGCCGCCCGCTGAGGAATTGCTCGGCGACGTGCGCGAGGTTTTGGCGGATCTCGCGCAAAACGGCGCCGTGGAAGCATCCTGACCGGCCCTTGGTGAAACTGGTCCTTGGCGAAACCGGGCCTTAGAGAAACCGGGCCTTAGAGAAACCGGGCGCCTCGGTGAAACGGGTCCCGGCAGCCTTCATTGCGAGCCGAGAGACACGCTCTCCTGAGCTCCGCAGCGAATGAGGAGGAATGAGATCGTGTCGGGAACACCTCTTTCGCGTTTGATGGATCAAGCCTATGAGAGCGCACGGCCGGTCACCGTTCAACTGGAACTGACCTACAAGTGCAATCTCCTTTGCTCGTTTTGTTACAACGCACCCAAGGACAAGACCCCGCTGACGACCGAGGAGTGGATCGAGGCGCTCGATACCCTTCAGGCGGCGGGAGCTTTCAAGATCATTCTGACGGGTGGCGAGCCCTTCATGCATCCGGGCTTTTTTCAGATCGCGGAGGCGGTGCGCGCGCGGGGGTTGGTGCTCAAGGCGTATACGAACGCGGTGCCGCTGGCCCGCCGGGAGGTGGCCGAGCGCTGGGCTGCGCTCTCGCCCTTCGATACGGAGATCAGCATTCACGGCGCGGACGCTGCGACTCACGAACGTCTGACCGGTGTGCGGGGGTCTTTCGCAAAACTTCTCGAAGCGCTCGGGCACATGCAGGAACTCGGGATCAAGGCCACGCTGAAGACACCGATCACCCGTTTGAATCAAGAACAACTGCAGGAGATCGAGCGCCTCGTCGGCGACTATGGGTACAAAGTGACCTTCGATACCAATATCGTGCCGACCGACGACGGGGATACGTCCACGTTGACGCTCGCCGCAGATCGGAAATTCTTGGTGGATTTCTTCCTCGATCAGGCCCGACGGGGAGCGAGAGGGCTGAAACCTCGTCCGGTGGATCGCATGAAACACGGCTGCGGTGTCGGGAGGGTGGTCGCTGCAGTCGATCCCTATGGGGAGATCTTCCCCTGCGTGGCCTGGCGCCGCAGCGTCGGCAATATTCGCGAAATCGATGATCTCGCCACGGTGTGGGCTGATTCCGAGAAGAAGAACGAGAGCCTGACGCTCGTGCGACGCGCCGCCGATGAAGCACCCAAGATGCTGGCGCAGCATGCCGACGGCGGATTCGCCGCCTTTTGTCCGGCGAGTGCCGAAAAAGAAACCGGCCATCCGCTCGCGTACTACGACGGTGCTAAAAGCAGTGCAGCCACCAAGATGGAGGCTTTTCGACGCCTCGAAGACGAGCGGAAAAACGAGCGTTAGCGGAAAGTCATCCTTGCACAATCGCGAGGGACGGCGTAAAAGCTAGGGGACCTGACTTCTACCCGCGCCGGGTCCGGTCCGGACGGATTCGGAAGGAACGAACTATACTGGAATATCCGGGCATCGGGCCCGGTAACCTCATATGAGGGAGGAAGTTCGATGAAGAAGGCCTATGAAAAGCCTCGTGTGATCTACACCGAGAAGGTGGAAGCACGGGCAGTCGGCTGCGCCCGAACGGATGCGGTCACTTGCTCGGAAGGCCCGATTCAAAGCTGAATCGGGACTTGATGTTTCTTCCTCGCACGTACTGCGAGGCCGAGGACATCGGTTCAGACGGTTTTCTCGCGATTCGGGAAGCCCGTCGATCTCGATGACTCGAGCGTGCACGCTTGAGGACGAGTGACTCTGAGGAGTCACTCGTCTTTCTTTTTTTGGCGTACCTCATTCCTTCTCTGCAGAGATCTTCGTTCGTTGCCGCGGCCTCTCGCGCTGCTTGCAGAAGCTTTAGGTTTGCCGTCTTTTGGCTTGCCATCTTGGCATTCATCTCTTTCGATAGCGTTTGCTCTCGTCCGTGCTCACCGTGACGCTCTTGCCCCCCGGCGGCGTGGGACCGATCTTCCGAGGGTAGCGGATGCGCCTCATCGCCACGGAGACATCTCAGATGAAGAAAGCCTATGAAAAGCCCCGCGTGATCTACGCGGAAAAGACGGAAGCGCGCGCTGTCGGCTGCGCTCTTTCCGACGTGGTTTCCTGTTCCGAGGGGCCGATCGGCAGCACCTAGGAGTCCACACGGCAGAAAAGCGCGAGGCGATGGCGCGCACCGGCGGCGGCGTTTATGCGTGGATCCCGTCGGCGTGGATGCGGTCCGCATCGGCTTGGCCGGACGTCCCAGATGCGGGACGACAATTTGCAAGCCTTCTTGTCACATGATCGACGACGCGGGTATGATCTCGCATGGTTGGGTGTTCGGATGTCCCGGCGAACTTCCCGGTGTGATTCCCGTCGAGGGGAATGCGCCGGGGCGCTGACCGGGACGGCCGTGAAGAAGGTGGAGGTCACGATGTCGCCCCGCAGCGAGGTGGAGCCGCGATTGCGCCATGTGGAAGAGGCCATCGGCTACCGATTCAAGAACCCCGCACTGCTGCGCCGCGCACTGATCCACCGCTCCTTCTCACACGAAGCCGACCATCCTGAAAACAATGAGCCCTTCGAATTCCTAGGAGACGCCGTGCTCGGCTTCGTCGTGGCCGATCGCATCGTGCGTAAGCGGGAAGAACTCAGCGAAGGCGAAATGACGCGACTGCGTGCGAGCTTGGTCAACACGCACGCTTTGGCTGAAGAGGCGAGGCGTTTCGGCTTCGGGGAATGTCTGCTGCTCGGCAAAGGAGAGGAGAATACCGGAGGGCGGAGCAAGCCTTCCCTGCTCGCGGACGCTTTCGAAGCAGTGATCGGGGCGGTCCTGCTCGATGGAGGTATCCGCCCCGTGCGGCGCATTCTGACGCGCCTTTTCGCGGATCGCATCGACAAGGCTCGCACGACGACCCGCAGCATGTCCGCAGACCCCAAGACCCGTTTGCAAGAAGAGGCACAACGCCGAGGCTACGATCTTCCGGTCTACGAGCTGGTCGAGGAGCGTGGCCCCGATCATTCCCGCGAGTTCGTCATCCGCGTCTTGGTGCACGGCAAGGCGCTAGGGCAGGGGGTGGGCTCCTCCAAAAAGCGTGCAGAGCAAGCGGCTGCGAAAAAAGCCCTCCAAGGGATCTGATCGGTCCGCATTGGTGCGTCAAGTCCGGTGTCGGATCGGTGAGGGTGGTCGTGCCGTAAGCGCCGCTCGCGCTGGTGCCCGCCGAGAGCATTTCTGCGAGCCCCAAGGGGTACGGCCATGGGCGCGGGCTCGCTATTTCGACTCGTTTTCGAAGTCTTGCTCGGCCATACGCTCGAGAAAGGCATCGTCGACCAAGATCTCTCGCGCTTTGCTTCCATCGGCGGGGCCGATGATTCCATCGGCTTCCATCTCGTCGACGATGCGGGCTGCGCGGGAGTAGCCGATTTTCATGCGCCTTTGCAGAAAAGAAGTGGAGACCCGCCCGGTGGCGATGACGAGACGCACGGCTGCTCGATATTTCGAATCACGAGCGCCGCCGCCCGAGCCGGGGGCGCCGTCTTCGCATCCTTCGTCTTCGTCGTGATCTTTCAGAACTTCGGCGTCGTATTCGGCTCGGGCTTGCTTCTTGAGCCAGGCGACGACGCGAAGGCACTCTTGTTCGGAAAGGAAGGGGCCATGGACGCGGTGCAAGCTCGATGACCCGGGAGGGCGGTAGAGCATGTCGCCGGCGCCGAGAAGGCGCTCGGCTCCCGGAGCGTCGAGAATCGTCCGCGAATCGATCTTGCTGGCTACGCGAAACGCGCAGCGTGCGGGAAAGTTAGTCTTGATCGCACCGGTCAAGACATCGACCGAAGGGCGCTGCGTCGCCAAAATCAAATGAATGCCGACGGCTCGCGCCTTTTGCGCGAGGCGGGCGATCGGCTCTTCGGTCTCCTGTCCGGTGGTCATCAACATGTCGGCGAGTTCGTCGACGACGATGACGATGAAGGGGAGTCTCTTGGCCTCGTATTTCTCGGGACGGCTCTTCTTGGGGATGGATTCGATGGCCTTTTCGACGAAGGCGACATCTTTCTGTACGAGCGCGTTGAAAGCGTCGATGTGGCGAACGCTGCAGGAGGCGAGCAGCCGGTAGCGCCGCTCCATTTCGCGCACCGCCCAGCGCAGAGCGTTCGCCGCTAGTTTCATGTCCGTCACGACGGGAACGAGCAGGTGGGGCAGCCCCTCATAGACTCCGAGTTCGAGCATCTTGGGGTCGATCAAGATGAAGCGGACCTCTTCGGGGCGCGCGCGATAGAGGATCGAAGTGATCATCGCGTTGAGCCCGACGCTCTTTCCCGAACCGGTGGAACCCGCGATCAGCAAATGCGGCATTCTAGCCAAGCTCGCGCAGCAGATCTCCCCTTCCTGGGTTTTGCCGAGGCTCATGGTCAGGAGGTCGTGCGCCCCCCGGAATGTGTGGGACTCGATGATCGCACGCAACGAGATAGTCTCGCGCACGCGGTTGGGCACCTCGATGCCTACCGCGGGCCGGCCGGGAATGCGGTCGATGCGAACGGACTCGGCTTCGAGACCGAGCGCAAGGTCGTCGGATAGAGCCGTGATGCGGCTCAGTTTGACCCCGGCATCGGGCTTGAACTCGTAAGTCGTGACGACCGGACCGGGATGGAATTCCTGCACGCTTCCTTCGACCGAAAACTCGGCGCAGCGGCTCTCGATATGCCGCGCGGTGGCGAGAAGTTCCTTCTTGTTCGGCGGCTGGCAGCGCTTCGGTGCGGCCAGCAGTTCGACGGGCGGCAATCTCGGCGGCTCGGGCGGGGGCATCTCGACCAGCGTTTCCTGGTGCGGAATCGTGCTCCTGTCGGCGGCTCGTGCGCGCTCGGAAGGCTTTTTCCTGCGTTTCGCCGCTCGTGCCGGCACCGTTGACGTCTCCTCGACGTCCGGGGTTCGTGGGGGCGGATTCGGCAGAGAGATCCGCTCGGTCCGGATGCGTTTTTTCGGTACCTTCGGAGGTCGCGGTCGCCGCCCGGGAGACCGGTCGCTTGGGCGCAAGCGCAAGATCCCGGCACTTTTTCTTCCGAGGCGTCGTGCGCCCTCTGCGAACGTCGCCGCGAGACGGGAAGCCGCGTGGCGCACCGCGCCCCTCCATCCGGGGCTGCGATCGGCGATCCACTGGGCCATCTGACCGGTGGTATCGGCGAGCGACGAACGGGCGGCGAGTGCGAGGCCCGCAACCAGCATGGTTCCTGCGATCAGAATCGCGCCGACGTCTCCGAAAAAGGCCGTCAGAGCGCGAGACGAGAGTTCACCGAGGGTGCCTCCGGCCATCAAAGAGGCCCCGCGGAAGTTGATGCGTCCGATCAGGGAACACAAGAGCAAGGCCGTCGAGAAGGCGACGAGTGAAAGCCCGAGCACGGCGGAGCGCCGCAGCGGTTCATCCACCGATCGCAGACGCCGCAAGGCGGCGGCGAACAAGGTCATCGGCAGAAACCAGGAGGCCAAGCCGAAGGTCTCGTAGAGCAGTGCGGCGCTCTGGGCTCCCGTCGGGCCGATCCAATTGCTCGGAGGGCGACCGCTCGCAGCGAAAAAAGAAGGGTCGGTCGGAGAGTAGCTGAAGAGGGCCATAGCCATGAGTATGGCCAAACCGGAGAGGGTGATGCCGGCGGCTTCGCGGGCATGCGGGGCCGCCAATAACTCGCGCAGGCTCATGATGGGTTCGGTTCCCGGGCTTTCACCCGCCATCCTCCACACAAAAAGGCTCGCACGAGCGGCGAGCATTCGATTACCGGTGAGGAATCATAACCGAAGTCCGCGGAAAAACGAAAGGATACAAACAAAAAGTTCGGTAAAAGATCAGGCCGGCCAGAAGAGCAGTACCGCGGCAGCGAGTACGATTCTGTAGATCCCGAAAGGAATCAGGCCGTGGTGATTGAGCCAGGCCACGAACGCCCGCACGGCAAGCGCCGCGCTGACAAAGGCCACCAGCATGCCGATGATCAAAGGGGTGGCGCCCGTACTCTCGAGCAGGGTTCGCCCATCGCGCGCTAGATCCAAGACCGTTGCGGCACTCAAGGTCGGTAGGGCGAGGAGGAACGAAAACTCCGCGGCTGCCGCGGGCTTTAGGCCGATGGCCACGCCGCCGACGATGGTCGAAAGGGACCGGGAGGTGCCCGGCCACATGGCGAAGCACTGCGCAAAACCGATGATCAGGGCCTGCTTGGGGGTGAGGGCGTCGAGTTCCACGCCGCTTTGCACGCGGCGGGCCCGCACGCCGTCGAAGGCGATCATCAAGACCCCTCCAAGGGCTAGGGCCGCCGCCACCGGCAGGGGATAGAAGAGATGGCTCTTGATCGTCTTGTAGAGCATCGAGCCGATCACCGCCGCCGGAAGAAAGGCGATGACGAGATTGAGCAGGAGCCGACGGCCCGCATCGTCTTTGCCGGCCATTCCCTTGAGCATCATGGCCATCCGACGACGGTAAAGGCCCACGACGGCCAAGATCGCACCGACCTGAATCACGATATCGAAACTCTTGACCGTCTCAGAGCCGGCGGGAAGCCCTAGAAGCGGACCCGCGAGGATGAGATGGCCCGTCGAGGAGACGGGCAGAAACTCGGTCAATCCCTCCACTAGACCCAAGACGAAAGCCTCGAATGGGCCGAGGCCCGAGGCCGCTATGCTCAGCACGTTGGATCTCCTAGGCGTCTTTGGTCGACGATGATCAGGGGGCGCCGCAGGTTACCTCTGCGGATGCGGTTCGCAACGCGGGTGGCGAGTCGCGCGCGCAACGTGTCGGTATCCACCCCGCTCGCCGTGTGCGTCAAGCTGCCCACCATCTCGCGAGCCATGCCCAAGATCGCTTCCTCTCCGGGGTCGAATGCCAGCCCCGAGGCACGCCACTCTATCCCAGCGAGCGAGTCTTGCCCCGGCTCGGCTTCGTCCAGCCAAAGCAGGGTCAGCCAAGCCGTTCCGGCCTGGGCCATCCGTCGCCGTTCGAGCACGCGTTCCCAGGCGATCGGACGGCCGGCATCGTCGAGGCAACCGGCGTGCATTTCGGTGTGATCGACGCACTCGAATCGCTCCGAATCCAGGCGCAAGACGTCGCCGCGGCCGGGGATGACGATCTGTTCACCAGCGATGCCTTCTTCTCGGGCCAGCCGCCCGGCGGCGACCAGATGCGAAACCTCCCCGTGCAGCGGGAGCACGGCCTTCGGCCGCAGCCAGCGCATCATCGTTCGGATCTCCTCCGAGGAAGCATGCCCGGAGACATGCAGCAAGGGGTGGTCGCGCGAGTGCACGACGCGCGCCCCGGTCAACAACAGTCGGTCGACGAGGGCGGAGATCGCCGCGTCGTTGCCGGGAATGACCAAGGCCGAGATCAGGACCAAGTCGTCTTCTCCAAGCCGAATGCGCGGGTCTTGGCCGCGCGCAATGCGCGAAAGAGCCGAGAGCGGTTCGGCTTGGCTTCCGCCGGCTAGCCACAAACGGCGGTGGGGCGGCCGTTCCAGCAATTCCTCTGCCGTCTCGATCAGACCCGCCGGGATGTCGATCAGGTCCATGGATCGAGCGTGGTGCAGCATCCGCGCCATCCTGCGCCCCGCGACGGCGACCCGGCGGCCGGTTTCGAGGGCGGCTGCGATCAAGGCCTCGAGACGATAGAGATGACTAGAGAATGTGGAGGCGACGACTTGGCCGGTGGCCCGGCCGATCTGCTCGAGGAGCCGAGGTCGCACCTCCGATTCCGACGGCGTCGTCCCGGGCCGTCGGGCCCCTGTGCTGTCGATCGCCAAAAGCCTGACGCCTCGCTTGCCGAGACGGCGGAACCCGGCTTCGTCGGAGACGATTCCGTCGGGGGGAGAGGGGTCGAGCTTGAAATCGGCGGTGAAGACGATCAAACCGGCGGGCGTATCGATCGCGAGAGCGCGGCTTTGAGGGACGGAATGAGCGACCGAAAGCATCTCTATGCTGAATGGTCCGCATTCCCGCCTCTGTCCCGGATCCAAGATTTCGAGTCGCAGAGCGCACGCTGCCGAGTGGTCTCGGCAGCGATCCCGGACGGCCGCGAGTGTCAAGGGTGCTCCGATGAACGGGGCGTGCCGCCACGCTTGCGGGAGGTGCGGAACGCCGCCGATGTGGTCGTCATGAGCATGGGTCAGCACGACGGCTTCGAGATGCTCGACGCGTTGCATGATGGGGGACGGATCCACCACCAAGGCGGCAACGCCGGGGCGATCCGCTCCGGGAAAGCCGATCCCGTAGTCGATCAGCAGGGCACGGCGCTCGTGAATCACGAGCGTGGCATTCATACCGAAGCCGCCGCATCCACCGAGCGTGATGATCTCGATCGCATCGCTGTTCGGGGGCGGATTCATCGGCGCGCCTTCGGGTGGCCTCCGCCGGGAGTCGATTCTTGCAAGCGGCGGGCGAGCGCCAGCCAAGTTTCAGGTGAAAGGGCTTCTGCGCGGGCGTCGGTCGCTAGCCCGTGCTCTTCGAGAACCTGCCGGACGAGGGGGCCTTTGTCTTCGAGATTGCCCGCCAAGGTCTTGCGCCGGTGGCGAAATCCGCGAAAGAGCCAAGGCTCGAGCCAAGCGATGTCCTCTCCGCTGATCAGTGGGCGAGCCTTCTTGGTCAGCAAGAGCGCCGCGGAACGAACCTTCGGGCGAGGTTTGAACGATTCGGGGGCGATGGTGAACACTTTCTGCCCTGTGAATCGCAAGGCCGGGACGATCGACAGGGGGCCGTAGGCCTTGGAGCCCTCAGACGAAAGAATTCTCGAGACGACTTCCAACTGCAAGACGATCTGAATGTCCCGGACGTGTTCGGCAGCGAACAAGCGACGCAGAATCGCGGTACCGACGTTGTACGGTAGATTGCCGATCACCCGCAGCCGAGCGCCCTCTGCCCGGGCTAGGCCGTCCCAGTCGACCTTCGTGGCATCGTCCTGCCGAACCGTCGCTCGTTTGTAGGCTTCGAGTTTCTTTGCGAGATCGGGAATCAGTTCGCCGTCGACTTCCAACGCCAAGTAGCGTCCCGCCGACGCGGCGAGTTCCACGCTCAGTGCGCCTCGACCCGGTCCGATCTCGACCACGCAATCGTCGTCGCGGACGTCGAAAGAGCGAAGCAGACGGCTGATCACACCTTGGTCGTGGAGGAAGTTCTGCCCGAATCGCCGCTTGGCGAAGGGGGGCTCCCGCCGCTTTGCCCGCGCGCCGCTCATCGTGCGTATGCGGGAGCCGTGCGCAGCAGTCGTGCCGGGTCGATGACCAGCGCCATTCCTCCGGCCGGCAGCAGCGCGGCCCCGCTCCACGGTCCCGAGCTTTCCAAGGGTTGGCCGATCGGCCGCACGATCAACTCGCTCCGCGTGAGCACGCGGTCGACCAGCAAGCAAAGTTCCTGACCGCCGAGCCTGAGCACGATGCCTTCCTTCTCCTGCGCGTGTGCTGCGTTGGGATCATCATCTTGGCCGACGATCGGGTCGGAGAGCAACGTGCGCAGCGAAAAACGGATGGCGTCCTTGGCTTGGGATGCGGCGTTCGGCGCGCCGTCGATGGCTCGGATGCGTTCGATCCCCCTCATCGGCAGCGCATAGACCTGCCGAGCGACCTCGAATTGCAGCAGGTCGAGCATGGTGATGCGCGTGGGGACCCCAAGACGCGCAACGAAACCGCGACCGGGGCTCGATTCGAGGTTTAGGGTACCTCCGAGTCGCTCCACCTGTTCGCGCACTGATGGAAGACCGACCCCGCGCCCCGCGAGTTCGTCGTCGGAGGAACGCGTGGAGAATCGCTCTTCACTCAACAGAGCAAGCGCTTGATGCATTTCCACGAGCGGGACCGTGTCGTAGGAGATGATGCCGAGACCCGCGGCGCGGCGGGCAACGCGGCGCGGATCGACGCCCCGGCCGTCGTCGACGATCTCGAAGACGATGCGCTCCGGATCACGATAGGTCGTCAAGAGGATGCGTCCGCGCGGCGGCTTTCCGGAAGAGCGCCGAATTTCCGGGGTTTCGATGCCGTGGGCCACCGCGTTGCGCAGCAGTTGCGTCAGCGGCTCAATCATACGAACCAAGATGCCGCGGTCTGCTTCGATCTGATCTCCTCGCACCTCGAACGAGACCTGCACCTCTTTTTGATCGGACCATCGTCGAAGCGCGGACTCGAGAATCGGGATCAGCGAGCGGACCGGCATCAGGCGAATGCCGCGAATCTCACGGTCGAGCGAGCGCAGCGACTCGGTGAGCGTTCTTCTTAGATCGAGTTCTTCCGGACTCCTCGGTGTGCCGAGACGATGTTCGAGCCTTTGGAAGGCGACGCGCAGGCGATTTGCGGATTCAAAGAGCCCGTCAATCTGTTCCGCGTCGGCGGTGATCTGCGGAAGGTCGACGTGCCTCGGCATCACTTCGCCGTCTTCCACCCCCGAACTCGGATGCCGCGTGCATCGTTTTTCAAAGTCGGCGACGCTCTTTTCGATTTCCGCGACGGCCTGACGCAAACCGGCTTTCGGGATGGTGCCGAGGGGATTCTCATCGTGAGCGGCAGCGCATTCGCGTACGAGTTCTTCAGCGCGGTAGACCAAGTCCGTGATCTCTTTTTCGTCGAGGCATTGCGTCATTCCCTTGAGCGCGTGCAGGTCGTGCTCGAGCGACTGAAGTGCCTCGCCATCCATGCGATGGTTTTCGAGCGTCAGACGAGCCGACTCGAGATAGCGCCGTCCTTCATCGAGAAAGATTCTGACCAGAGCCTGTCGGTTCATGGCGCCCCGTCGCCGCTCATTCCGTGCTTTGCGCCGCGCAATCCGCCGAGGAATCGACGGAGACGACTGCGATCGACGATCACGGCTTGAGCCGGAGCGACTCTCAGCGGTTGCACTTGCGCACCTTCCGGCAAGAGGAGAGCGAGGTTTCCGAACGGTTCTCCGAAGAGCAGAACGTGGCGCGGCCGCGCTTCGCGCTCTTGCACCGCGACGGGCTTGCGCTTCGAGCCGGCTTTGCCGGCGAGCGCTTCGGTGGCGATGAGCGTCGTCGGCCGACCGCGGATTTCTCCGATGCCGACCACACCGTGCGGAGCACGTGGAACGCGGATCCATTCCAGCAGCGTTTCCACGCGATGCACGATGCCGAGATCAACGCAGAGGCAAGCGTCGGAAGTGCGGATTTCCATGAAGGAGGGAGCCCTGCGCGTCGAGGCGGCCGATCGAGCGTTCATGGGCGTTCCGGTACGCGAAAGACGGCGAAGAGGTCCTTGAGACGATCGGCCGTCGACGCCAAGTCTTTCGCGGAGGCGGTCATCGTATCCATGGCGCGCATTTGCTCGCGCGTGGCTTTGGAAGTTTCGGCACTGCTTTCGGCACCCGCATCGGCGATCAGCGCGATTTCGTCGATCGAGCCGACGAGGACTTTCGTCGCGTCTTGCTGATCGTGCGAAAGGGTGGCGATGGTTTCCATCGTGTCGAGCATGCTCAGGACGGACGATGCGACATGACGCAGCGACTCATTGGCGCCGGCGATCACTTCGCGGCCGTCGTGCGCGGCCTGCAGGTTCTCTTTCATCGTCGTGATCAAGAGGCCGGTGCCGTCATTGATGCCTTCGGCGAGTTCGGAGATCTTCTCGGCGAATTCGGCGCTGCGCTCGGCGAGTTGCCGGACTTCCTCCGCAACCACCACGAAGCCGCTTCCGTGCTCTCCGGAGCGGGCCGCTTCGATGGCCGCGTTGAGAGCCACCATGTGGGTCTGCTGCGCGATGGTCGCGATCAAGTCGACGGTGCGGTTGATGGCGGCGGCTTGCGAGCGGAAGCCGGCGACCACTTTCGACATGCGGTCGACCTCGGCGGCGATACGCTCGAGTTCTTCGTCGGCATGGCGAGCGAGGCGGCGTCCGCGTCGGGCTTCCTCCCCGGCTCGACGCGTGATCTTCAGCGCCGCCGAGGCATCCGAGCCGATCTTCTCGGCGGACGAGGCGAGGCGCCGAGTGGCGTCGGAAGTGTTGCGTATCCTCTCGACCGTCGTGTCGGCACCGCGCGAGAGACGGCTGGCCGCATCGGCGATCTCGCCGGTGAGGCTGGAAAGCGAGGCTGCGTGTCCGGCGGTTTCACTTGCCGACAGATAGATGCGGTCCGAGGTCTGTTGCAATTCGGCGAGCACGCGCAAGAGGAAATCGCGCATCTGGTGGAAGGAGTCGGCGAGTTCGTCGATTTCGTCCGGCCGACCTCTTCGCGCCGTGCGGGGGACTTCTACGGAGAGGTCTCCCGAAGCGATGACCCGTACGGCGCGCAGGAGCGCATCGCTGCGCTCGGTCAAACGGCGTGCGAGGATCAAGGCCGTCGCCGAAGCGATCAATAGGATCATAAAGAGCGCGAAGAAGACCGCGCCCGCCCCGAGGGCCCGCTCGAGGAAGCGGGTGGCGTAGACCGCGATGCCGGTCAAGCCCGCGACGAGCATGAAGGATGCTGCGAGTTTTCTTTCCATGGATTCCTGGCGAATCACTCCGGTTATGGGCGGAAGACCCGGTGCGAATATGGTTCCCACACCGGTCCGGAGCCAGGGTGCGAGTCCGCTTCGGGCGTGCCAATCTTGGCTCCCGATGCTCGGACTCTATCTGCACCTGCCGTTTTGCCCCTACGCCTGCGCCTACTGCGATTTCGCGGTTCTCGTGGGTCAAGACCGCTTGATCCCGGAGTATCTGGACCTGCTCGAGGCGGAGATCGGGCGGCATGCGCGCCGCTACGGAAAGCGCCTCGTGGCGACCATTCACTTCGGCGGCGGAACACCGTCGCATATTCCAGCTTCGGGGATCGCGCGCCTGCTCGATACGATTTCCAGTCATTTCGCGCTCTCTTCTTCACCGGAGATCGCTCTCGAAGCCAATCCGGACTCCGTTACGAGCGCCAAGGTCCGGGCTTGGCGCGATGCGGGCGTGAATCGGGTCACGATCGGCTGGCAGGCGCTGGCGCAGCAAGGGCTCGACGCGCTCGGCCGCCCAGCGGCCGCCGAGGACGGAGCGCGCGCGCTCGAGAGCTTGCTCGAGGGCGGGATCGAAAGCTGCGGTATCGACCTGATCTTCGGGCGGCCGGGACAAACGCTCGCATCTTGGATCGAAGAGTTGGAGGCCCTGCCGTTGGACCGGATTCGGCACCTCTCCTGCTACGCGCTGGAACTCGACTCGCGGACGCGCCTCGTGCGCATGATCGAGCGGGGGCATCGCCCATCTCCGGACGAAGACCTCTGTGCGGCGATGTACGAGGTGGCCGTACGCCGGCTCGCCGATGCGGGGTTCGCGCGCTACGAGGTGTCCAATTTTGCCCTGCCGGGCTATCGCAGCCGCCACAATCTGCGTTACTGGCAAGATGAGGAGTACCTTGGGGTCGGCATGTCGGCGGCTTCCTACCTCGAGGGCGAACGTTGGACGAATCCTCGTGGGTACCGGGCCTATGCCCGCATCGCACGGGGTGAGGGAGCGCCGGTTCTCCGCGAACCCTTCGATCGAGACCGGCGGGCCGGCGAGGCTTTGGTCTTCGGCCTGCGCTTG
>JALUUK010000173.1 GCA_027021395.1 Acidobacteriota bacterium | reverse complement strand
TGACTTGCCCCAGTGGCCGAAACTGCCATGCCCGACGAAGGAGAGCATGGCTGCTCCCTCGCCGGTTCCGGCCACACCATTGATCGAGTCATCGAGCCGCTGGTTGAGATCGTCGGCTGCTCCCTGGCAGCCCAATCCCGAGTCGTAGGGCGAAGGCTCGTAGAGCTTGGTGGCCTGCTGCAGAGCCGGCGGGCCGGCAAACCACTCGTCGTAGACTTCATCGTGAACTCGAAAGAAGTCGCTCCCTAGAGTGTCGGTGGGCGATTCTTTGTGTTCGGAAACGAGCAAAGCCTTGCCGGCCCATACGGCGTTGACCGGTCCTGTCTCGTAGTCGACGATCTTCTGGAAAACGACTTCGGCTTCGGCGAAGTCGTGAGCGGGGATGCGCCCAACGATGATATCCGGCAGGTCGTCGCTTCCAATGACGGCCGCAAAATGAGTGTCGGAGGGGTAGTGCCGGAACTGGTTGCTGCCCTCCTCATTGTTCATATATGTCGGTACGAACAAGCGGCGAACGGGATGGCCATAGTCGTTCTTGTAGTCCCAAGTGGCATCGCCTACGAACAGCAGGTAGCTCGGTGCCGGGTTCCAGTTTCCGTCGGAAAGGACATACGAGACAAAGTCTCGGATGGCTTGCGGGTCTTCCACGCCTTCGGAGAAGTCGTCGTAAACGTCCTGAATGTCGATGACGACCGCCTGGCATCCCGGGCCGATCACACCGCACCCTTGTCCTTCGCGATGCGCGACGAGATCCTGCAATCGCGGGCCTAGCGTATCCCCCGTTCCATCCAGCGGATCCGTCAGCAGCGATCGTTCGCCGATGATGACCCAATCCGCACCAAATGCGGTCTTTAGGGAGTTTCCTAGGCCTGGTTCCAGCGTCGAGGGGGGCTTGTCTTCTCGTACGCGGGAGGGGACGAACATCGCAGTGCGGGTCGCAGCCGAAAAACGCCTCGACTGAGCCTGCTTGTCCACTTCGAAACCGTAGCCGTCCGGAACGGTCGCGACGTTTGCCACTCGAGAGGGCAGAGCAATCGACATTCCCAGGTTGGAAAGTGTCGAATCACTCACTTCCCAAACGACCGGCATGGTCGAGAAAGCCGCCAACTCGACCTGCTGACTGCCGTCGGAGGAAACCTCGAAAGCGAGTCTATCCGCAGCAGCCTCGAACACACGGTCGTAGTCGATTTCGACCCAGTTGATGGCCACGACGTCGCGATCGAGTGGTGTTCCTCCAAGATCGCGCTCGAGCGGCAAGCGAGTCGACACCCTCGTCGTGGCAGCGAGAGGAGTAGCCGGTGTGTAAGTGATCGGTCCTTGCTCTACTCCCTGGACGAACTCGCGCTCGCCGTCCCAATCTGCGCGATCAACCAGAACGCCATCGACCAGGATATCCGACTGGTGGTTGACCTCGGAAAACCCCAATAGCTTGACGCGCACGTCGATGCTGCCGCCGGCGTGCCCGGGCGTGCTCACGAACTGGTCCTCTGAAGCGGCGCAGCACTCCTGAGAGGCTCCATCGCAAGATGAGCAGAAAGAGGGGTCGACCGGGTACTCGCAAACATCGACCGAAAGGTCGATGCACTGCGGGGAGACGACGAAAGGATCGACGTACCAGTGATCGATTCCGTCGGCGGGAATGAACCCCTGGAACTTGTCGTTTTCTTCGTGGTGCACGGAAGCGCGAAATGAAGACGGTACCGGATAGATGTCTCGGGGAGCCCTCGTGCCGGTGGCATCAGTGATGCGTTGTGGTGCTCCACTGATGTCGAGGCGATAGACGTTGATATCGGTGAAGTCGCCGCTTTGCCAGATATCGGGATCGAGCAGATCCACGGCTCCGACGGGTTCGCCGAAGAATATGATGGCATCGCCGGGATCAAAAGTTCCGTCCGATTCTCCTTCGACCTGAATCGGGATTTCGATACCTTGTGTCGTCATCCGATATTGTCTGGGATCGTTTGAAGTCAAGAAGGTGAAGAGATCGGGAGCGTTGCTCTGCGCCCACTCGTAGGTGATGCGATGGAGACCCTTCGAGATCACGTCGAAATGCCACGCGGGGAAGTTTCCCATGGCGGCTGCATTGGTCGAAGGCGCAAGCGGAGAGCTGTCGAGTTTCAGCGACAACATCGGCGATCTCGCGACATTTTCTCCCCCGAGAGCAAGGCTCGGGGCGAATTTCTCCACGAGTGGGTCCATCGCCTGGGAAACTCCGCGGCTCGGGGCTTGCCCGCGAGCCGCGCCTTGGCTCAGACGAACCTCGATTCGCCGGGCCACGCGATAGCGCGCCGCTGCGACATCGACCTGCATCGGATGGATCGCGAGAGTTGCGAAGCGCAGCGTACGAAAAGCACCATCAGGTATCGCGATCTCGACAGGGTTTGCCGGCCAGTAACCTGCGCCGGGGAACTCTGCCTCGGGATCGAAGAGTTCCCTATCCGGGTCGAGAGCGGGGAAGCTCGCCAGCCGCCCGGGCAGATTCTCTTCAACCCAGTCCACTTCGACGGAGAGGATTTGCAGTGCGCTTCCGCGATGGAGCGCAATACGCTCACGGCGCGCGGGAAGGTCTGGAGCCCCTCGGAGGTTGATCCGGCCGAATCCGGCGATATGAGGCATGAGTTCGCCGTCGATCGGGATCCACTCGCTAGGTGGAACTTCGATGACCAGCAGCATCTCCCCCGAGGGCAATTCCGACAAGGTGGATATCTGCGGCTCGGCAGCCTGAGTCGAGAACAAAGTGCCAACGAGAACGAAGCAAAACAGGCAAATACGGATCGGTGCATCACGCTTACAATTCATCCTAGACCATCCCTGAACAAATAAACCCATGCGCCGCCCGCAGCCCCCGCTGCGAATCCATAACATACGCCATGAATCTGTGAGAGTCGACCAAAGGGCGAATTCGAGTCGATCTCGGCCTGATCGGGCGGATTTCTGAATTTCGGGCGTCGAAGGTATTGTCGAGTCATCGTCGCTAAGACCGATGAGCCGAAGCGCTCATACTCTTTCGTTTCGTGATGCGACGCGCGCAGTAGATGACGCAGAACCAAGCGACGACCATGATTCCGGCTGCAAGGACGCCGGCATCCCAGCCCAGCAGCAAAGAGTTGTAGAGTCCATGCACGAACGCTGCCAGAGCGAGCGAGCCCCACTGCCAAACGAAGCGCGAGATTCTTCTCGTTTCCTGGATCATGGCGTGCGCGGTGCCGAAGCCCCAGATGGCCGAGAAGAGCGAATGTGTCAGTGGCGAGGCGGCAGCTCTTGCAGCTTGGATGGGAAAGTCGAGAAACTGGAAGTAGTAGAAGTTCTCAACCGTGGCGAAGCCGATGGCGACCGCTGCGGCG
>JALUUK010000172.1 GCA_027021395.1 Acidobacteriota bacterium | reverse complement strand
AAACTGGGCCACCAAATCTGCCGTGCTCTCTCATGGCGACCTCAACAACTTCAACCAATGGCATCACGTAGCTGTCAGTTTCCGTAAGCTGGACTCGTCAGGAACTCAGGTCGAAGTGAAGGGCTACGTCGATGGCCAGCTCCTCGTCAGTGGGGTTATCGTCCTCGACCAGCCTCTCGGCTTCGATGAGAATGCGTTCTTGATGCTGACGAACGGCGTCGTCGACGAATTGGGCTTGTGGAATCAAGTACTCACAGACGGAGAGATCGCTGCGATTGCGGCATCGGGCCCCTACCCCGACTACGGTACCGCCAACGAAATCCAACGGCTGACCAAGACCGGCTCCCCGACTGTGGGAACCTACCGCGTCACGTTTCAAGGGCAGAGCACCGACATTGCTATCAATTCTTCCGAGGATGCGATCGAGGCGGCGCTGGAATCGCTCAACACGATCGGCGCCGGCAACGTGCAGGTGACCGGAGACTTTGTGAGCGGTTCTACCGTCGACATCGAGTTCGTCGGCGACCTGGCCAAGACCGACGTGCCGCAGATCACTGTCGATTCCAGCGGTCTCTGGGGCAACGTCGCGCGCACGCAGGTCGGTCACGATGGGGTTGACGAGCAGCAAGAGCTCGACGTGGGCGCGGCCGGCGGTACCTTCACGCTGACTTTCAGCGGACAGACGACTTCGGCCATCAGTTACAATGCCACGGCCGCGACCGTCCAATCCGCACTTGAAGCGCTCAGCAACATCGGCACGGGCAACGTGTCCTGCAGCGGCGGCCCGCTCGGCACCGATCCCGTCACGATCACCTTCGTGAACTCGCTCGGCGACCAGGACGTGGCCACGCTCTCGGCGGACGCCTCCGGCCTGACGCTTTCCACCGCGTCGATTACCGAGATTCAATCGGGCCAGCAAAGCCGCAACGAGAAGCAGAAGGTGACGGTCGACGCTACCGGCGGAACCTTCACGCTCACGCTCGACGGCCAGACCACTTCGGCCCTCGCGTACAACGCGAGCGCTTCGGACGTGCAGTCGGCGTTAGAAGCGCTCAGCACGATCGGCTCCGGCAACGTGCAGGTCAGCAAGAGCTACGAGCGCTACCGGATCACCTGGCAGCCGGACAGTCTGCCCGGCGACCTGGTGCGCATCGACGCCGCGAATCTGGAAGGCGTCCCCGACGTGACTCTGACCGTGACGGTACCTCGCACCTTCACGCATCAGCCGGATGTACTCTTCACGTTCGAGGACGTTTTCCGCGAAGCCGCCGGCGACCAGGCGTCCAACGTATTCGGCGGACTGATTCAGCCGACCGCCGGATACGAGTACGACCCGAACGCGACGCCGCCGGCGCGAGACACGTCGACGGAACTTACCGACGCTGGCGTGGCAGCGGACAGCAGCGATTTCGGCACGCTTTCCAACGAGATGACCATCGCTGACCTGTACCTGCAAGGCACCTTCGGCGAGGTTTCGCATCGGACGCCCCCGGCCTATGCCTACGGCCACCTGAAGATCGAGGCTCCCACGGGGCGAGCGGTCGCGGCGGCCGGGAAGAAGAATTGGGGCATCAATCTCCTCAGCAAATACTTCGCGATCCAGGGCGCGGACGAATGCCTGCCTTGGAACCCGCGCGGCTGGTATCCGCATACGGACCCGCACCCCGGCTTCACGCTGACCGCCTGGATTGGATTGCGGGGCGATCCCGGGACGACGGATCAGTCGACGGGAAACCCGAACGACTGGTACCCGTTGATCTACTTCGGTTCGCCGGACAATGCCGATCCGCAACGGCGCGTCTTCACACTCTATATCCGGCCGGCCTTGGAGGACCTCGGCGGCGGCAATGCCCGCTGGGGCAAGAAGTACGAGCTGCTGCTGGAGTTCTCCGGCTTTGCCGGCGACGGCACGCCGCTCGTCGGTTACTCGCACTATAGTCTCACTACGCAGAATAACACGCTCACCGCTCAGCCGATCCCGACCTGGCTGGACGTGCAGAGCGACGATCCCAACGATCTGACGTGGCACATGGTCGCCATCCGGATCGACCCCAAGGCCGGCAGCGATCAGATCACGCTTTGGATCGACAATCAGCAGTACGACATTACCCCCTCGCGCGGCTTGCCGGCCGGCGATTCTCTCACCTCGCCGGGCAACACGTACCCGAGCGGCACGCCGTACTGGGGGCGTTTCGACTACCGGCAGACGGGCATCCCGCCGGCCAACCAGGTCATCGCGTTCGGCGCGGGTATTGGCACCGATGCCGATGGCAACGCCAGCCTTTCGGCCACGTCGCTCACGTGGCAATACCTCGATGTTCCCAGCGACGGGATGATCAACGTCGACCAGATCACGCTCACGCAGGCCGCGCTGACCGACAGCGAGGTGGCTGCGATCTATGGACTGGCGGCCGAGCCAACGCAGCTCCTGTTGCCCGACCGCGAGACCTGGCGGATCGAAGTCAGCGACTCGGCCACGACTGGGACGTTCGACCTGGTCCACGGTTCGGATCGGGTCGCGATCGCGTACAACGCTACGGCGGCCGACGTGGCCAATGCGATTGCGAGCCTGCCCGGCTTCAGCACCGACGCCGTCGAGGCTTCCGGCGGTCCGCTGCCCGGCTCGCCCGTCGAGGTGACCATTCAGATCGATCAGCTCACCGTCGAATTCCAGGGCTTCACGGCCGACGGCTCCGGGCTGTTCGCGACGGTGACCCAGATTCAGGCCGGACAGGAACCACGCAACGAGGTGCAGCGGATCACGACGATCTGGGACACGACCCGCATCCGTGGCGGCAGCTTCACACTGACGCACAGCGGAAACACGACCTCGGCCATCACCTGGCCGGCACAACCTGCGGACGTGCAATCCGCGCTCGAGTCCCTCAGTTCGATCGGATCGGGCAATGTCGTCGTCACCGGCTCGCCAGGCGATTGGCGGGTCGAGTTCGTCGGCTCGCTGGCGCAGACGGACGTGGCCGACCTGACCGGTGACACGAGCAACTTGAACGTGGGGGCCGTCACGTGGACGATTCTGACACAGCAAGGCACCCGCCAGCCGATCGTCGTCGAGCAGCGTGCCTACGGCCCGAGCTTCTGGGACGACGCAAACAACTGGTCGCTCGGACGCGTGCCGATCGACGGCGACGACGTGGTCGTCGAGACCAAGGGGGCCGAGATTCTTTACGGGCTCGACCAGGCCCACGTGCGATTGGCCTCGCTTGCCGTCGGAGCACGGGTCAAGTCGATCGGTCTGCCGGATTGGAACACGTCCGGCTACAGCGAATACCGCCCACGCTATCTGCGCGTCGGGCTGCAGTCCGGCGGGAAGGTCGAGCTGGGAACGGGCGGCTCTGGCGGCCCGC
>JALUUK010000171.1 GCA_027021395.1 Acidobacteriota bacterium | reverse complement strand
GTCCGGGGAAGGGACGCTGATCTTTTGCGAGCACGGTGCGGCACCCGATCCCTCGGTCCGAGCGTGGCAAGATCGAGTCAATCCCTATTGGAAAGCCGTCGGCGGTGGTTGCCATCTCAATCGAGATGCGCCGGCATTGCTCAGCGCCGCGGGCTTTCGTCTCGAGAATCTCGAAAGCATGTACTTGCCCGGCTGGAAGGTCGCAACCTTCAACACCTGGGGCCGTGCGGTGATTTCCTAGCGTCCCATCTCACACCCGTATCCAGCGTCATCGGAGCTTTCCTCGGCGACCTTCGCGACCGTCTTTCTTCTTCGAGACACGTTTCGTCAGCGGCACCGATGATGGTGAAGGAGAGCGGGCGGCGAGCGAGATTTCCGCGTGCGTCGGGTCACATGATCAGCTTGGCGATGGTTTGCAGCTGCATGAAATGCGTGCCTTCGTAGATCTTACCGATCTTGGCGTCGCGGTAGAACTTTTCGACCGGGTAGTCGTGCGAGAAACCGTAGCCGCCGTAGAGCTCGACGGCCATGGACGAGACGCGTTCGGCGACTTCGGCGGAAAACCACTTGCAAACGGCGGCTTCGCGTACGAAAGAGCGGCCCGCTTCTTTCAGGCGCGCCGCGTTGTAGACGGCGAGGCGCGCCGCTTCGATTTCGGCATCCATCTTTGCCAGCGCGAATTGCACGCCCTGAAAGTCTCCGATCGGCCGGCCGAATTGGCGGCGTTCGCGCGTCCATGCCAGCGAGCATTCCAATGCGCCTTTGGCTAGGCCTATCATCTGTGCGCCGATGCCGATACGACCTTCGTTGAGCGTTTCGATCGCGGTCTTGTAGCCCTTGCCGATCTCGCCGAGAATGCGATCGTCACCGACCAAGACGTCGTCGAGAATGATCTCGGTCGTGCTCGACGCACGGATGCCGAGCTTGTCCTCTTTGGTGCCGACTTTGCATCCCTCGTCCTCGTCGGTGACGATGAAGCAAGTGATGCCCTTGTATCCCTTCTCCGGATCGACGTTGGCGAAGACGAGGTAGATTCCGGCCTCTTGGCCGTTGGTGATGAAGAGCTTGTTCCCGTGCAGACGCCATGCATCGCCTTCACGCGTTGCGCGGCACTTCAATGCGAAGGCGTCCGAGCCGGAGTCGGCTTCAGAGAGGCAATAGGCTCCGACCGTGCCTTCCGCGAGGCGTGACAGGTATCGCTTCTTCTGCTCGTCGGAACCCCAACGTATCAGAGCGTTGTTGACCAGAGTGTTTTGCACGTCGCAGACGACCGAGACGGAGGGGTCGACGCGCGCGAGTTCTTCGATCACCAAGATGGCCTCGAAAAAACCCATCCCGGAGCCGCCGTATTCTTCGGGAATCTCGATGCCCATCAGGCCCATTTCGAAGAGGTGCTTTACGATCTCCGGGTCGAGCTTGGCCGCCTTGTCCATCTCGGAGACCTTCGGTCGCAGCGTTTCTTCGCAGAAGCGCCGCACTTCGGAAATCAGCATCTCCTGTTCATCATTGAGGGTCGTAAGGGGGGACATGTTCTCGGACATTTTCGCCTCGATCCGGTGTGTGGGTTGGGGTGAGCGGAGCGGGCATTCTATGCCCGGAAACACCGTTCAGCCACGGGAGGCGGACTCGGGTCGAGCAGAGCGCCGGTCCGTGTCGGAAAGGGAGGATCGACGTCTCGGAATGGCGGTTCCGGCGGCATCCCAGTAGCCTGGATGCGAGCAGCGGAGGTCCCCCATGGCCCGTGCGGAGTCTTGCTTCGGAAACGATCGTCTCGAACAGCCCTGGAAGCGCTTCCCGGGAGCCCTCGTATTCGCCCTGAGCTTCGTCTGGGGGGCGTTTTTCGTCGGGGCCGCTCAAACGGCGGAATCTCTGGGGACGGCGGCTCCCGCCACCGAGGTGTACGAGGCTCTTGCGCGTCTCGATGCCGCACAGGATGGGTTGAAGACTTTTCGGGCCGAGGTGGTCGAAACCCGCGAGATGGCCTTGTTCAACGAGCCGGAAGTCCGCGAAGGGACCATTCTCATCCGTTTGCCGGGCGATTTTCGCTGGGAATACAGCACACCGGAGAAGAGCACCTACGTGCTGGCGAACGGCACCTTGACGGGGTGGATACCCGCTAGCAAGCGAGTGGAGTCGATGAACGTCGGCAAGCGCGAGAAGCGGATCCGACGACTCGTCGCCCTCGGCCAGGATGCCCGCTCGCTGCAGCGCGAATTCGATGTCTCTCTGGCCCGGCCTTCGACTCTCGAGGGAACCGATGAACTGGTGCTGGTTCCGAAATCGCGGCGGGTCAGGCGCCATCTCGCGGAAATCCGTCTTTGGATTTCTCATGCGCTCGGTCTACCCAAGCAGGTGCGCTACACGACGGAGAAAGGCGATGTGACACGGCTCGAGCTGCACGCCGTGGAGATCAACCCCGAGATCGACGAGAGGGCGTTCGAGGTGGATGTTCCGGCCGATGCGACGAGGGTCGAAGGGGTCACCTCGCTGGGCTGGGGCGCTCAATGAGTCGTTTCGCGGGTATCGACGAGAGGTCGTGATGGAAGAGGTCACCATCGATGGAGTCGCCATCCGGCTCACGGATCCCGATACGATCGAATGGAATTGGGTCGGGCAGAAGGAGTTGCTGCGACAGATCCTCGCCGCTTGGCTGGTCTTGAGTCCGGACGATCGGCCGCTCAATCCTCGCTTGATCGGCCGGCCGGGAGTCGGTAAGACCACCTTGGCTTGCGCCGGAGCGGAGCAGAGTCGTCGGGACGTCTACCTCTTTCAGGCAACGGCGGATACGCGCCCGGAAGACCTGATCATCGCACCCGTTCTCGGCGAAGGCGGATCCATCCGCTACGTCGCATCACCGATCGTTTCGGCCATGATTCGCGGCGGGGTCGCGGTGCTCGATGAAGGAAACCGCATGAGCGAGAAGGCTTGGGCCGGGCTCGCACCGCTTCTCGACCAACGGCGCTATGTGGAGTCCATCATTGCCGGAATCAAGATCGAAGCCCACGAAGACTTTCGTTTCTGTACGACGATGAACGACGACGCATCGACCTTCGATCTGCCGGAGTACATCGCTTCGCGCCTGCTGCCGAAGATCGTCGTCGACTTTCCCGACGCGGAAGAGGAGCTTCGCATCCTCGCTTCGAACCTCCCGTTCGCTCCGGAACGGGTGCTGCTGTTCGTCATCGCGATACTGCAGCGGGCGCATGCGGCGCAGGCTTCTTACTCCGTTCGAGACGGTATCAACTTGGCGCGCTATGCGCTCAAGCGGGCTCAACAACGCGATGGGTCGATGGAAAACGTGCTCGATTTCGTCCCGGAGGCCGTCGAGTCGGTCCTAGGAGAAGAAGCGCTCGAGTTCCTGCCCGACG
>JALUUK010000170.1 GCA_027021395.1 Acidobacteriota bacterium | reverse complement strand
TCCTAGGGCCTATCCTGCTTTCGCAGGAGCCGACGGAACTTCGATAAAGCGAGCCTTCCTCTCGTCGGCTTGCAGCCTCTTGATCCAACGCTCGAGACTCGTCTTGACGAGCTTTTCTTCTGACAGAACTCCCTCGCGCTCAGGCCGCTCGCCCGATACCTCTGGCGGCAACGCCATTCTTCTCTCCTTGGGCGGCGAGCGGCTCCAAAACCACACGCCGGGGAATGCACCGTCTTACCGCCGGGAGAGGCGAGGCGAAAGGACGTCGTTTTCTGACCGCTAACGGCATAATTTCCCCCAATCTTCACTTGACGTTTACAAATGAGGCTCGTTCCTCATTCGGACTGTCTTTCGTTTCCCTAACGGAAAAGATCAGCCGCGCCGTTTTTTGGCGTCGGCTGGAGCGACTTGGGCAGGCAACCATGCTCTGATTGTATCGTGATGTTTAGACCAAGCATCCCATGAGCTTAGTGCCCAAGCCCTTACTATGGATTTGTGTTCTTCAATATTCTTGGCCTTATAAACATCGGCGGCAGTAATAACGCCTATTGATTCCGGTGGTTCTAACCACTTGAATGCATGTTTATTTTTCCCAGCTTCAAGCATCGCATCATTTGCGTTTTCTGCTGTTAATCCATGTTCTAAGAACAGACACAATCGGATCAGATGCACACCGATCGATTGAATGCTTTGACGATCAGTTGAACCCGGGTGCTGGACGGCATAAGCATCTACAGTTAGTCGATGTACTTCAAAATAAGCTGGATTACTATACTCACGAGTAAGCACCTCACCATACACTGCCCAGCAGCCTGGTGAAGACTTCATATAACGGTGTACTGGTCCTTCAATGTCTGGATATTCACCGCCGCAACTAAGGCATTTACATGTTTTCATAGTAGAGTCCATTCTGATGCCCAACGGCCCGCATCAGCGACGATTGAAGAAAACATAGAGGCTCTCGTCGAGAGGATCTTCCTCGAGCGTATTTTGCACGATCGCGATCAGACCTCGGAACGATTTTCTCATGTCGACGGGCTCACTGAAAGCCAGAATACGGCGAGCAGGCGATGCCGGAGAAAGAAACATCGATCAACCTCAAAAGTTCAAGAAGATTCCGTTCGGTCGTCGGATTTCGAGATGCCAGGGCCTATCCTCTTTCGCAGGAGCCGACGGAACGTCGATAAAGCGAGCCTTCCTCTCGTCGGCTTGCAGCCTCTTGATCCAACGCTCGAGACTCGTCTTGACGAGTTTTCCCTTCTGACAGAACTCCCTCGCGCTCAGGCCGCTCGCCTGATACCTCGCGATGATGGCGGATCATTCATCAGAAGGACTACGATAAACATGACCGTTGGCGGCAACGCGCATCCTTCTCTCCTTGGGCGGCGAGCGGATCCAAAACCACACGCCGACGACTGCACCGTTTTACCGCCGGGAGAGGAGAGGCGAAGGGGCATCGTGTCTCGACCGGCTACGAAGCGGAGGTTCGGGTGTACGCACTGGAGGAGATCGTCGGGGAGAACGAGAAGACCTAGGACCAGTGGCTTGGTCCACTGGTGCCCGACCTGCCCACCTTCCAAACCGTGATCGGCGCGCTGCGTCCCCATGACGCAGAACTCGTCCCCGCCCGTCCATAGCCGACGCTTTTCCACATAGACCCCAGCGTTGCATAAACCGGCGTGGCTTATTTCTAGACCTCATGAATTCGATGTGGGTGCTGTGAGGGGCGGATTGAGGGCAATTCCGCCACAGCAGAGATGGATCAAGGCTTCGAGGAACTCGGCGCCATGGAAGCCGTAGGCACGTCGAGTGGTCGCGATAGGGATGCCGGCTAACCGGCACCCCCCCCGCACAGATCCCAGCGAGCGCTACGAACGCACTGGGCTCCTACCTCGGGTTGACGCCATGAATCGAGCAACGGGAAAGGGGTGCAGGATCTTCGGTCGTGGCAGGAAGCGATCAGCGATCGGAGCGTACCGCGAGAACGGCATTCGGGAGCGTTGGCTGCGCCGCCGCAATGAGCGGATCCGGAGCCTTCGTACATGGTACACGAAGGCCGAGATCTTCTCGGAGTTGCCCGGCACCGCGAAGTCGTTCAGATGTCCCTGGACGACTCTTCGAAGCCAAGCCCCCGTCTCCCCGATCGGGTCATGCAAGCGATACCGCAATTCTTGTTTGGTTGCCTGCAAGGTCGAGCGCATGCGGGAGCGTTGAGTGTAGCGTGTGAGTACGAACTTGCCTTTCCAGTTGTACCGACAGATATGCGTGAAGCCAAGGAAGTCGAAGGTTTCCGGCTTTCTTTGCCCTCGCTCTCGCCGGTCTCGTGCCGCGAATCGTCCGAATTCGATCACTCGGGTCCTTCGCGAATGAGGTGTTAGGCCGAATTTGCGCAGTCGCTCAGTCAAATCTCTCAGAATACACTCTGCTTCCGACTGGTGCTGGAACCCTGCGCCCTCGTCGGGCCCCTGAGGCGGAACCCCTGGAGTCTTTCCAGATCGGTTGACAGGGGAAAGGGGTGGGAGAGTACAATACTGCAAAGAACGCTTCGGCTGAAACTCGGCGCGCCGCAGGGGGTACCGGAGTTTTTTTCATTCCTGAAAGAGAGGATGAGGATGCCAAGAGCAAGAGTTGGTCTCGCGATGATGCTGGTGGCTGTCGTTTTTCTCCCCGCACTGGCTGATCCTGTCACGGTGACTGTCTACACGGCCCCGAGTGGAACGAACTACGCTCTGACGCCCGGGGAAGGTGGGAGCTGTGTCCCCGTCACCGGCGGCATGGAGTGCACCAGTTCCACGGGCGGCTCTTCGGCCAGTACCACCGGGTGTGGCGCGGTCGATGGTACGGCTTTCTGCCTGATCGTTCCCCTGGACTGGACGTGGTCCGGCGGCACCACCGTGAACTCCACCAGTACACTCGAGTGCAAGGACAAGGGCAAGAGCTATGAACTGAGCACGGGCACGACGACGGGATCCTGCACTCCGAACAACGGTGAGGCGATGACCTGTACGGACAACGGCACGAACACCGCCTCGGCCACTTGCGAGAATGGTTGCGGCAAGACGACCGGAGCCGGATCGTGCAAGCTCAAGAAGAAGTAGCTTGAACAAGTTGAAGCTGCGGGCGGGGGCGGCTGGGTCGCCCCCGCCTGATTCGTACGCCCGGCATGGGAACTATCCAATGAATGGGTGCCACCTCTTTGCAATGGTACGCGGGGAGGTGCCGGAGCGGTGGAGAATGTCGCTTCGCTGCGGTCGTGAGGCTCTTGGACGAAACACGAGGCGGCCCGTGGGCCGCCTCGTGGTCTACGCGTTCTTGAAATCGATCGGAATCAGAAGCGACTCAGGTTGTAGTCGATTCCGTCCGTGACGACGC
>JALUUK010000169.1 GCA_027021395.1 Acidobacteriota bacterium | reverse complement strand
GAGGGATCCGCGACGGGTTCGTAGCGAGGGGCGGACCAAGTGCCGTCTTCGAGCAACTCGGACCATCCGAGTTGCGAGGCGGAATCTTCCCACACAATCCAGATCGCTCCTTGCTGCGCTTCGAGACGTACGTCGAGATCGCCGTCGGCACGGAATCCGTCGAAAGTCGTCGTGGCCAGAATCACGGGAATCCAGCTTCCGTCCCGTTCCGCCGCGACGATCTCGGTGGGATCATCGCCTCGGTCGCGCTGATAAGCGACGCGTTCGGTCGCCGTTCCCGCAACCGACGAGCGGCCGCCCGCATCCACGAGATCGATCGGACTCCAATCGCCGCCCACGGCGCGCGTCGAGGTGTAGACCGCGCTTCCTCTCCAAAACGTCAGCCGCGCCGTTCCGTCCGGAGCATGAGCGATCTCGGGATCGAGGTCGTCGACCGCGTTGTCCGTCAAAGATATCGGCACGCTCCACTGACCACCTTCCCACCGAGAAATGACGATCTCGTAGTCGTTGCCGTCGTGTCGCGCCCAGGTCACTTCGGGCGTATCACCGACCGGATCCCAACCCAACGAGGGTTCCCCGTCGGGGAACGAGCCCACGTCGCCGTCAGGGTTGAGCTGCCACGATGCGTCGACGTGCGTACGAACCCGACCCCAGGGCCAGGGATCACTACCTTCTCCACCTGCTCCCCTCATCATCAGGACCAGTCCGGAAACGGTTTGGCTGGAATCGAGTCCCACGCTTACCTCTCCGAAAGAGCCGCTCAACGAGAGGAAGACCGAACCGAAGAAAACGACGGCGCCACGGAGTCGATGGGTGATACGCCTCATGAGATTCTCCCTTCTTCCTGCTGCCGTCCCGACCAAAGCCACGCTTCGTGGAGCGGCTCCAGCTTTCGGCGCTTTTGTCGCCATCGCCTGACATCTCGCGGTCGATTGTCGGCGCGGGCGATGGCCTCGAGCAAGGCGAAGGTGCGAAGCTTCCATTGTTCGAGTCGAGTGCCGCCAAGAAGATCGCTTGCATCCCGGGCGATCTTGCAGGCTTCTTTGCCTTGATCGGACTCGAACAATATTTCCGCCAGTACGATCAACGACCAGATGCGCGAGTCAACTTGGCCCGCATCGGCAGCCAGAGCGACGCCGTCACGGGCCGTACGAATGGCTCGAACCGCTCGGCCCAATTTCATCTCGCAGCGTGCGGCCAGGACGAGTTGGCGGGAACTCATGCTCGCATTTCCGCAAGCCCGGTAGGTCCTGGCTGACTCGCGCGCGGAGGCCAAAGCCTCCGAGTCGCGTCCGGCAGCCAAGAGAACGAGCGCTCTGTTGCCTGCGACGAATGCCGCCAGTGAGCGATCCCGTTGTTCTTTCACCCGGGCCGTTGCGAGTTCGATCTGATCGAGGGCGCGGCTGTGGGACCCAACCTCTGAAAGAAGGAACGCGTACCTTGCCAGCAACTGGATACGTGTCTTACATCCAGGGTCGAGTATGTCGAGCGCCTTTTCGATTCTGCGAATTGCGAGCCTGTTGATTCCTGCTCTTTGGTAAGCAAGGGACGCGCCCAAGAGCGTTTTCGCCGCGAATTCTGCATCTTCGAGATCCGCCCGGGAGAGCGCTTCGTCGAAAACCCAGCCACCGTCAAGGGCCCGGCCTTCGTCGAGCAAGTGTTTTGCTTGCTCGTACAACTCCGCAGGACTCGTCTGCTCGGAGATACGTCCGCCATCCCGCGCTGCCAGCGCTTCCAGGAATAGGTCTACGAGCGCCATACCGTAGACTCGCCCGAGCACTTGTATGTCGTCGAGTTGAACCGGGACGTCGCCCCTCTCGAGCGCAGACAAGCGCGAACGGGAAACTCGTGTTCCGAATTTTTCGGTGAGTTCTTCGATCCCCGCGAGAGATAGTCCGCGTTCTTGTCGGAGTCGCCTCAACAGGTTTCCGATCGACCTCCTGATCCCATCGTGCATCTCCACCTCCACCCCGAAGGGCCCACTGACCTGCGGAGGAGCGGTCACCGAAACACGGTCCAACATCAACGACTTCATTCCACCGCAGCTCAAAGAATAACATATGTTTCCCAATGCAGATCGCGGTGATTTTCTTGACGACGCTCAGGAAACGCGGGCGGTGTCGATTTCGGTCGACGATGAGGAATTCGCGAGCACCCGGCAGCGAATGCGAAGAAAGCGAAAGTAACGCGCATTCCCAGATCCTCTCGAAACAGCCTCATTGCATTGCGTTTTCAGGGTTTCCAGGATCATGGACAAAGCGCGTGCAGGATCCAGGATCCAGGATCCAGGATCGTGGAAGTGCTCGCCGAGGGCTCGCGACCGGTGTAGGACTATGGAGCGCATGACAAACGCTTTCGAAACACTTTCGGTGGGCGGCGAAATCTTCCTCAGTTTCACCGCCCGCCGCAACCACTTTCAGGAGTACCGGTGAGATCCTCGACGACGAAATGGACAGAGCGCGTGGCTCCCGATGCGGCGAAGTGTTGATGTAGCACTTCTTCTGTACTTTCCTTTGGAGGAAGTTGAGTGGTCAGCCCAGGTTCCTTTTTCGGCTCCAGTCCCACCCCCGGCCCCGCTCTCGCTGCGAAGGCGATCGCAGCGAGCGGGGGCGGCGAGAGTGGAGCCGGAGGCGGGACCGAGTGCTACCGCCGCATCCAGGACTTGCGCCGGCAGGCCACTTCCGCTCTTCATCGTTGGTGCCAATGCCAAACGAGAAGAGATGGGCATGACCCGCCTGCAGAATGATTCTACCGCCTTACAGCAGGTTCTGGGTATTCTCGCCGACAATGGATTCGATGATCTCGGCCGCGCCTTTGAGATCTTGATCAGCACCGCGATGAAGGCCGAACGAAGTCGAGTTCGAGGAGTGGACCACTGGAAAACGATACATCGACATGAATGTGGAGTGAGCAATATCGTCGGCGCTCATACGGAAGAAATGTTGCTCTTGCCAAAAGGAGGGTTTGAACATGAAAGTTCCATACGTCTGTGGCGTCAGTTTTTCTGTTGCAGCAGTTGTGCTGTGCGTTGCAACCGGTGCGCATGGCGCGCCGAAGAATGTTCCGGAGAAAAAGGGCGACACGGCATCCGTCTCGATTACCCCGGTGGATGAGAACCTTCTGATTCGGATGTTTAGCGCTAGGCTTTACCTGGATGACGACGGTACGCCGGATCGAATGACTATCATTCCCACTTCACCGTCGATGTTCGGAATGACCAACGCGGATCCGCTGTACGATTTCTTTGTTCGCTGGCGCGAGTTGTATGATTCGCACCTTGCTCTTCTTCAGGATGAAGATGACTACGCAGAAGAATTTCATCGCGTTGAAAGACAGCTCGTTCAGGAGTTGGGTTATTACTCGACTCAGCGCGATGGTAGGACTCGT
>JALUUK010000168.1 GCA_027021395.1 Acidobacteriota bacterium | reverse complement strand
CATCTTCACGAACCCATTCGCCGCCATGTTCCAGCGCGAAGCGATCCGCTTTCCATAGCACTTCAGGTCCACCGAGCCACACTTCGTCGCCGACTTCCTTGATGATCGACGGCACGATCGGCAAGGACCCCATCTCTTCGAGAGGGCCGGATCCCTCCGGTGTGCGGACCAACCGGTCGTCTAGAAAAAACCAAATTCTCCCATCCTTGGAGGGGGCGCAGTCGCCTCTGTATGTGCTTGCGCTCCGGACGGTCCTGAACCGGCCGTTCGCTCTTTCCAGAATTCCAACCAAGCCTTCGAAGGTCCAAAGACGGTTCCGCGCATCGACACATAAGTGAGCCGGAGTGTGTCCGCGGTATGGTGAGTCGGCGGCCGTAGCCCCCGAGACGCTGGTCCGGATCAGGCCGAGTCCGTTCCAACCGCTCGTCCACAGGCCCTCTTCGGTTCTCGCGGGGGCGGACCAAGCGGGAGCCGGCGGCAGACCGTCTTGCGGAGTAAAGGAAACGGTGTTCGGTTCCGGCATCTGCACCAGACCGTCGAATCCACCCAACCACAGGCTGTTTTCCCGGTCGACCAGAAGGTGGGGAGACATCGGTACGGCATCGTCGTAGCCTAGGTTGACCGTCTCTACGTCTTCGCCCGGCCGATAGCGATAGAGTCCGCCGCCGCTGAACCACAGGTCGTCGCCGCGAGTGAGAATCGTGACGGGCCGCCCTTCCCAGCGAAATATGGTGCGGACGGCGCCATCGCGGATTTCCATCAATTCGGATGGGTTTCCTCGGTGTGTCAGATACACGGCGCCGTTCGCGTGCTCCGCCACCCGTTTCTCTCCGGTGCGCTGCAGAAGCCGTTCTGCCTGCCCTTGCGTATCGAGGTACCAGAGGCCGTCGTAGGTGGCGACATGCGCACCGCCTTGCCGGGAAGGGAAAATCCGCCAGGGGATATCGCCGCCGAAAGTCTTCGGAGCGTAGTGCGTCCATCGCCCGCTTCGATCGCGTCGACCAACTTGATCGTCGCCATTGATGAGCCAAACGGTGCCGTCGAGTCCTACATCGAAGTGGGTGATACTTCCTTGTTCCGCAAAAACCGGAATCAGGCCATCCTTTACCGTGCGAAGGACCTTTCCGCCTCGTTCGTCCAGGACCAACACACCGAAGTCGGGATGGTAGGCAAGAGCATCCACCTTGCCGAGTTTCTGCCGGTTCCATCGCCGGAAATTGAGCCCATCAAAGCGCAGGAGTTCGTCCAGCATTCCGATCCAGAGGAAGCCGGCGGCATCCTGAGTCAATGCTGTGACATGAGCGTTTTCCAGGCCGTTGCGATGATCGAATCTTCGGTGCAGGCGGTTTTTCCCCAAGGCGGGTGAGAGAACGAGCAGGCAGAGCAAGAGAATCGCCAAAAGCATATGAAAGCCTCGCACTCTGCTGATGACACGGCTCATCATCTTCCCCGACTTCGTCGATTCCCCATTCTCCATCCAGGGCGATAGTGAGCCTTTCTCATGGCAATTTCAATTCGAAACGAGTCGGATTCACCATGCGAGGCGCTCCGATGAGACGCCTAGATGCGCCCTGCCTCGATGACGATCTCGGCGCGCCATCCCAAACGATGGGCGTATGGAAGAGATGCATTTCGCCTTTCTCCCTTTTCAGGGGCGCTCGGCTCCGATAAGCTGCCTCCTCGAGGGAGAAGAGAGCCGAGATGACGGAAGTGATCAAGGACGGCGAGAACGTCAGGTGCAACGAGTGTCAGACATCGATCGCCGCCGGACAGGATTACGAGATGACGGAGGACGGCGCCTTTTGTCGGCCGTGCTACGACGCCCTGCGCCGGCAGGTCATCGAGGTGGTGGATTCACAGAGCCAAGAGATCAATTATCCTACGGCGTTTGTCGCCGGTGTCGCCGGAGCGGTGCTGGGGGGCTTGGTCTGGTGGGGTTTTACCATGATGACCCAAATCGCTTTCGGCTTCGTAGCCATCGTGATCGGCTGGGCCGTGGGGAGGGGGGTCATCATCGGCTCCGGCGGCAAGCGCGGGCGAGGTTTGCAGGTTTTGTCGGTGCTGGTGTCGGCCGTAGCTTACTTCTACGCGAGCTATCTCGTGACGCGTAGCCTCGTGCTGCGCGCGATGGCCGAGAGAGGCGAGTCCATCTCGTTGCCGCTGCTTCCCGATCTTCATCAATTCTATACCGTGCTTTCACTGAGCTTCGGAATGATGGACCTCATCTTCTTGGGAATCGTGCTTTTCGAGGCATGGAGACAGCCTGCACCGATTCGTCTCGGCGGCTGACTCGCGCTCGATGTCTGAATCGTCGCAGGAGCGGGAGCTGGAGCGTCGTCGCCGCAACATCGAGGCGGTGGCGAGGCATATGAGTACGCGCGCTCCCGCGGAATCTCCCGATGGTTCGTCGCTTGCGCCCGGAACGATGGGCCGCTGGGGTCGCTGGGGGAGCATCGGCGTGCTCGTGATCTTCGTACTGAGCAAGCTCAAGATGCTGATCCCGCTGATCAAGTTCGCCAAGCTGCACACTTTGGCCACGATGCTCTTGGCGGTTTGGGCCTATGCACAGATTTGGGGCTTTGCCTTCGGCTTGGGATTCGTCTTGCTGATCTTCGTGCATGAATGCGGGCATCTCGTGGCGATGAGGCAGCAGGGCATCCGAGCCGGTGCTCCCGTCTTCATTCCCTTCGTCGGTGCGGTCATCGCGATGAAGAGCTTGCCGCGGAACGCCTACGTGGAGGCGATCGTCGGGATCGGCGGGCCTGCGCTCGGGACATTGGGTGCGGTCTTTTGTCTGCTGGTCGGCTTCGCGAGCGGCTCGCTCTTTTGGTTCGCGCTCGCATCGACGGGCTTCTTGATCAACCTCTTCAACATGATTCCGATCACTCCGCTCGACGGCGGCCGCATCGTCGGCGTGATCAGTCGGTGGATCTGGTTGGCGGGGTATGCCTTGGGAATTGCGCTCTTTCTCGCGACCTGGTCGCCGATCCTGATGCTGATTCTTCTCGTCGGGCTCTTGGGTCTAGGTCGCGCTCTGCGGGGACCGCGCGAGGGGTACTACGAGGTGGATTCGGCGAAACGATGGCGGATCGGTTTCGCGTACTTCGGGCTGATGGCCGTCATGGTGCTCGGAATGCGGGCCGCCGACACACGCCTCGAGGGTTTTCGCAGTGCTTTCGACTCCGAGAGGCATGGGGGCGTACCGTCCGTGCAAGATAATCGGCTCTGAGGAACCGGGTGGAAGAAGCCGGGGTAAAACGAATGAGGGTGAGAGGCGATGCTCGAAAACTCGTTGACGTCGGCTATGCTCGTATGGCTTCTTTGTGACAGCCATACTGCTGCTATCGGACATCGTTCAGTCTCGCTATAGAAGAAGGTCCGACCGGAGATGGGGACGAAGTGATCCTT
>JALUUK010000167.1 GCA_027021395.1 Acidobacteriota bacterium | reverse complement strand
TTTCATCTCTTTGGACTTCTTTCGTTGGCCGAACATGCCGGGCATCATCTCGCCGAGGCGCACGTCGATCTCGTCCATACCGGGAGCACCGGCGATCTTGAATGCGGGTGCCGACGACTCGGGAACGTCGATCACGATGACTTTGTCTTCGAGTTCGCCGGCACGCAGCTTTGCGCGCTGCGCCTCTCGCGCCTCGAGTCGTCCTCGCAGCCCTTCGCTGCCCTCGCTCGAAGTCGCAGCCTTCTTGGCGAGTATGTCGAGAAGCCGGTCCTCGACGACGCGCGACGCCGCCGATGCCACGCCGACGCGACGTTCTTGCCGCACCATTTCCAGCGAACCGGCGACGAGGTCGCGAATCATCGATTCACAATCGCGCCCGACGTAGCCGACCTCCGTAAACTTCGTCGCTTCGACCTTCAGAAAAGGTGAACTCGTCAGACGTGCGAGGCGCCGCGCGATTTCGGTCTTGCCGACGCCGGTCGGCCCGATCATCAAGATGTTCTTGGGCATGATCTCGTCAGCCACCGCGCGCGGCAGTTGTCGCCGCCGCCAACGGTTGCGCAGCGCGACGGCCACCGCACGTTTGGCTTTGTTCTGTCCGACGATGAATCGATCGAGTTGAGCGACGACCTCTCCGGGCGTCATGTCATCGACTCGAAGGGAACCGCCGACGTCTATCGGCGGTGGATCCGATGATCCGCGCATATAAAACACCATCCTAGCGACTCTCTTTCTCGTCTTCGCCCGCCTCTTCGCGAGCCGGCCTAGAGGACGATTCCGCACTGAGCGTTTCACAGACGATTTCTTGGTTCGTGTAGATATCGAGTTCCGAGGCGATCTTCAACGACTCCCGGGCCACGGCTTCCGGTTCCATCCGGGTGTGCCGGATCAGCGCACGAGCCGCGGCAAGAGCGCAATCTCCACCGCTGCCGATCGCCATGACTCCGTCATCCGGTTCGATCAGATCGCCCGTCCCGGAAAGCAGGAAGGTGCGCTCGCCGTCGGCCACCAACAGCAAGGCTTCCAAACGCCGAAGCGCGCGATCCGAACGCCAATCGCGCACGAGTTCCACCGCGGAACGCTCGAGTCTTCCCCGGTATTGCTCGAGCTTCTCTTCGAAGCGAGTAAAAAGCGAAAACGCGTCGGCCGCTCCGCCCGCGAAACCGGCGATGATCTTCCCTCCGGCGAGGCGCCGGACCTTGTGAGCGCCGCTCTTGACGACCGTCTTGTCCAGCGTCACTTGCCCGTCGGCGGCAACGGCGACTCGGGCACCGCGGCGGACCGCCAACACCGTGGTCGATCGAATCTTCATGGGCGATTCCTCGCTCCCGATTTCGGCGCACGGAGCGTGCCCGACGAGAGCTGCGAGCCCTATATTCGCCTGCAGCCCGGGCCGGGTAAAGGCAACGCTCCAGTGCAAGCGATAAGTAATTGAAAAAGCAGACTTTAAATAGAGCTACACGCGGCTTCGTGCTGGTGGTGGTCGGGGCGGGAGCCATGACCGCGGCGGATATGTTCTTCGCCCCCTCGGCCGGGGGAGAATCTCCGCTTGCCACCTTCTTGGTTTTTAGCGGATTGAGCCTCTATTGGAATCTGCTGACCTTCATGGTCGACCGCCGAAAAGGCGGCCGCGTCGCCGTCTCCCTAGCGCCCGCTTCCTATCAAGCGCTTTTCCCCATCGCCCCGTCCCCCGTGGTCGCCGGCGTTGCGGCCCTCTGCTCGCTGACCGACTGGCTCACGCACCGGCGCCACGTGGCCGCCGGTTTGTTCAACCTCGGCTCGACCATGCTCGCCTCCTGGTGCGCGATCCAGGTCTGCTCCGTGGTCCGCGCTCACTTCGAGGGCTTGCCCGGCTTGCTGCTCGGTGCATCGGTCGGCGCGCTCGTCTGCTCATCGCTCAATCTCTTCCTGCTCTTGGTGGTCCTCGAAGCCGCGGCCGGCCGATCCGCTCGGGAAACCGGGATGCTCTCCTACGCCGCGCTGACCAACGAGTTCATCGTCATCTGTTTTTCGGCGCTGATGGCCGTGACCTGGGCGGTCCATCCCCTGGCCCTGATCGCCCCCGTCGTCCCCTTGACCTTGCTCTTCCTGCTGCTCGGCCGACTCGAACGCAGAGAACGCGATCTCCGAAGACGACAGACCGAATTGCAAGCTCTTCAGGAACTAGGCCTGCAAGTCAGCGCACGCCTCGATGTGGAAGAACTCGGCCCGGTGGTGGCGCAGATCGTGGCGGAAGATTTGCGTTCGCGAGGCGCGGTGCTGGCCCTGCTCGACGAAGACGACGGTGCGTTCGAGGTCTCGGCCGTCTTCGATCGCAACCCGCCCACGGAAGAACCGCTCGAGACACTGACATGCGAGGGGGTAGATGAAGAGTTCATGACTCGTACGACACCGCTGATCGGAGACGATCCCTCCGCCTACGGCATCCCATCATTGAGCGAGATCGGCGCGACCCACTTCCTCGCTCAGCCTCTTTCCATCCTCGGAACGCCGAAGGGCGTCTTGGTCGTCTTCGACGACGGCTCGCGCGATCCATTCGGCGCGGAAGACGCCAACCGACTCTCCGGCCTGCTTCGTTTCGTCGAAGTCGCGCTCAACAACGCGCGACTCTACGACGACCTCCGCAAGGTCCAGCAGCAGATGATCGAAACGGAGAAGATGTCCGCGCTCGGACAACTCGTTTCCGGTGTTGCCCACGAATTGAACAATCCTCTTGCGACCGTGATGGGCTCTTCGGAACTCCTGAGTGAAATGCAGCTTTCGCCCGCTGCGAAGAAGATGACGGAGCGCATTCGCAAAGAGGCCGATCGCGCGGCGCGGATCGTGCGCAACCTGCTGACCTTCTCGCGGCACCACAAACCGGAGATGGACTGGAAGGACTTGCGCGAGTTGATCGATGAGATCGTCGAAATGCGTGAGTACGACTGCCGCGTACGAAACATCGACCTGAAGACCGAGTACGAAGACCCCCTGCCCTTGGTTCAAATCGACCCGTACCAAATCCATCAGGTTCTGATGAATCTCGTCACCAACGCCACCCACGCCATCGAGGACTATGCCGACAGCGGACATATCGTCATTCGCGTCTACAGGGATGGTCAACGCGTACGCATCGAGGTGGAGGACGACGGACCGGGCATCCCCGAGTCCCTGCTCGCAAAGATCTTCAATCCCTTTTTCACGACCAAGCCGGTCGGCAAGGGCACAGGCCTCGGGCTTTCCATCTGTTACGGTATCATCCAAGAGCACCAAGGAAACTTTCGCGTCACATCGACGCCCGGGGGCGGTGCGACCTTCATCCTCGAACTCCCGCTCGATGATGCCGAAGGCACTCCGCAGCCGATGGAGCCGGCCCCGGCTGGTGTCGGTACGGAGGACACTCTTGCCAAACCCGCGCCGAACAGCCTGAAAGTGCTCGTCGTCGATGACGAAGAAGGGATTCAGACGGTGATCGCGGAAGCGCTGCAGGTCTGGGGCCACACCGTCGTTTGTGCCTCTTCCGGACTAGCCGGAGTCGATGAATGCGCCAAGCACGATTTCGATCTGATCATCTCCGATCTACGCATGCCGGGGCTCGATGGGCAGGGCCTCTATCAGCGTTTGCACGAGGGCGAGAAAAAGCCGCCGCCGATCATCTTCTCCACCGGGGATGCCGCGACGCCCGAAGCGCGGGTTTTCCTCGACGGCGTTCATGCACCGGTGCTGCTCAAACCCTTCACTTTGATCACGCTGAAGGAAACCATCGATCTCGCTCTTCGAGGCCACGAGGCGAGCGCCCTCTCGGAGTAGAGCGACAGATTCACCAAACTCCGCGCGAAAGCGCTCGAACTTAGACGATCCGGGCTAGAATGGCGCCATGAAGATCTATTCGCTCACCCTCCTTCGCCTCGCTCTTCTTTGTCTCTGCGCTGCGATCTCGACCTCGATTCTCGTCGTGAACGACGCGAAGGCCGGCAAGAAACGTGAGTATAAGGTCGTCGAAGGATTCGATCCGGCGGTATCTCCCGACGGCAAGATGCTCGCCTACGCCTTGCTGAACGGCCGAAACATCGACTTGTGGATCTCGACCATCACCGGTGATGAAAAACGACGCCTCACCCACCACGAAGCCAAGGACGCGAGTCCCGCATGGTCGCCCGACGGTCGCTCGATCGTCTTCGTTTCTCATCGCAGCGGCAACGGCGACCTCTATGTGGTCGCCGCCGACGGATCGACGAAAGCGCGACGACTGACGGATCGCAAGGGCCTCGATGACGATCCCGACTGGTCTCCGGACGGACGGTGGATCGCTTTTTCGACCTTCGCAGATCGTGAGCAAGTCATCGCCTTGATCTCCCCCGAGGGAGGAACACCTCGACTGCTCGACCCGAATCCCTATGGAGAGGAAAGCGATCCGAGTTGGTCGCCCGACGGCAGCCAACTCGCCGTCATCACCGAATGGGAGGGCGACAGCGATGTCTTCTTGATTCGGATCGACGACGAACGGCCGCAAGTCCCTTCGCTCGAAGCACAGACGATTCGCATGCCGGATTCGGATGAACTCGAACCTGCCTGGCATCCACGCGGGCATTGGATCGCCGTTTCAACCGACCGCATTCCACGCAATGAATCGCTCTTTCCCGAGCGTTCCCGTCCCGCACGCCGAAGGCCCTCTTCCCGCAATGCATCAGAAGGTGCGCAGCGTATCGTCGCCATGCTCTCGCCGGCGATCCGTTCGAATACGCGACGCGTGACCAACCCAACTTATCTGAGCTATTCCCCAACGTGGACTCCCGACGGCCGCTCCTTGCTCTATGTCCGCGGTGAGGCCGGGCGAGGCGAGAGAACACCGAAAGCTCTTTCAGCTCCGGAAATTTGGATCAAGGAACGCGTCGCGCGCTAGGAATCCGCGCGGCGCGCCGACCTCAGCAAGTCCATCCCGATGTCGATCGATTCTGCACCATCCTCGTGGCGAAAGGCGGTGGTCTGATCGTTACGTCTTCTGGAGCGGCACCTAGCCCGCTGCTTCCCGGCCGCTCCGTGAAACCGGAAAGCCCCAAGATGGGGTGGGCAACGATTGAACGAACAACTTCTCGTGCCCACGAACTTTCTAGCGCAGCGATCAGCGCTGGGAGGATAGCTGAGCGCGGCGTGCGATCGCCTGCCATAGGGTTCCACGTTGTTCAACGCTGAGTCGGCTCAGGTCGACAGGATACTTTTGCCCATCGGCTAGCAGCAATTCCATCTTCTCGTAGTGCTTGTACTGGATCGCCCCTTCCGCCGCAGAGTACCGTTTCCCCGCGATGAACATGCCTTTGATCTTCTGCCACTCGAATTCCTTGGCATTGTCCGGAGGGACGCTGATTCGCAAGTTCTCCGTCGTCACGTCGATTCGATAGTCGTTGACGATGCCCATTCCTCCATAGAACAACCATCCGGCTAGACCGAGACCCGGCAGCCCGGCCGCTAGGATGGCGACGAACCTTCCCGAGGGGCTTGCACTCTTGACCAACCAGAGGGCCACGCCCAAGATGAGAAGTGAGCGACCCCAGACGATTCCCTGATTGTACTCGGTCTCGAAATGGAAGCTGATGGTCTCCGGCATGGGCGAGTCGAAGTCCCTCCGCTCTCCTTCCTGCGTGGAAACCGTACAACCCGCAAGGCAGAACAGTATGACGAGTACCGGAACAAGACGAGCTTTCCTGAACATACCGACCTCCGTAGAGATTCACGATCCTCCCCTGCCCCAGCTTTCTCTTCGGAAAAACCCGGTCCGGCTGAAGTCCGATGCTCGGCCTCGACGGACCGGATCGAAACAGAGATACCCCTCGCAGCCGAGCGACTCGACACATGAGGCAAGATCGACGAGGTGGTGCCTACGACCTCTTGCAGCATCTCGTCGCCCGCCACATCCATTCACGGAACGAACGTATCCAGGTTGATCTTGCCATCCACATCCATCGGCGCGGTTCAGCCGGCCCTTGCAAGGCGATCAGGCACATGTCCCTGTCGGCCAGCGCAGTCTCGCGCCCGCATGACCTCCGCCATCGATCGCCGGCTTCGTCGCAAAGTGGTTGACAGATGGACTCGGGCGTGGTTGACTCCCGACATGCAGACGAAGTGCCGCCATCGACATCATCATCATCACGCCGCCCGCGAGGCCGGTGAATGGTCGAGGTTGCACCGCGTCTGATTGAGATGGCAACCCGATACGACGCCGGCCTGCGGGCCGGCGTTTTTTGATCTTGGGGCTTCCTCCCCTCGTCAAGCAGCGCAGCGGTCCGGGCTCGGCAGATGCCGAGGTCAACGATGGAACAGAAAAATCGGAAGGAAGTGATTCGCCGGACAGTGCCGATTCGACTGGGGCTGCCGAAGGGACGAATGGAGGCGGAGGTTCGCCGATTGCTGGCGGATGCCGGCATCGATCTTCGCACCGGGATCCGTGGATATCGGGCCCAGCTCAATCTCGAGGGCTTCGAGGCGAAGATCCTCAAACCGCAAAATATCGTCGAGATGCTACAGGCCGGTTCGCGGGACATCGGTTTTGCCGGCGCGGACTGGGTGCGCGAACTCGATGCGGATCTGATCGAGCTGGTCGATACCGGACTCGATCCCGTTCGCATCGTCGCCGCTGCACCCGCGGCGCTGCTCAGTGACGGCCGACTCCCCGATCGCCCGCTGATCGTCGCTTCGGAATACCCTTCGATGGCGGCAGCCTGGATCGAGGAGCGAGGACTTAGCGCTCGCTTCGTCCGCTCCTACGGTGCGACGGAGGTTTTCCCGCCGGACGACGCCGACTGCATCGTCGACAATACCGCGACCGGATCGACCTTGCGCGCCAACGCACTGGTGGTCGTCGATGAGTTGATGAGTTCATCGACCCGTCTCTTTGCCAACGCGCGGGCCCTCGACGATCACGAACGGCGCCGGTCGATCGACTCCTTCGTGATGTTGCTCGGCTCGGTTCTGGAGGCGCGTCGGCGGGTAACGATCGAAATGAACGTGACGGCCGATCGACTCGAAGCCGTGGTCTCGGCGCTTCCGGCCATGCGTCAGCCGACGGTTTCGCCGCTCTACGGCAACGGCGCCTTCGCTGTGAAGGCCGCCGTACCACGTGAGGAGATCGCCCGGGTGATTCCTCGAATCAAGAGCTGCGGCGGTACCGATGTCCTCGTCACCAAGCCCTCGCAGATCGTACCGTGAGCACCCCGCGCCCCGTTCCCGGACTGCTGAACCTCGCGCCCTACGATCCCGGCCGTCTGAGCACGCCCTGTGATCTTCATCTCGATGGAAACGAGTGCGATCTATCCGAAGGGGAAGGATCTGCAAGTACCGGGGCGACCCGCGAGATTCTCTACCGCTATCCGGATCTTTCTTTCTTCGAACGGCAGATCGCCGAAAGTCATCAGGTCGAGCCGGAGCAAGTGCTGCTCACCGCCGGCGCCGACGACGGTCTCTATCGCGCATGCCGCACCGTGCTGATGCCCGGACGTTCCTTCATCTTTCCATCGCCGTCTTTCGGCATGCTGCGACGTTACGCGGAAGTGAGCGGGGCAACTGTCGTGCGCGTACCTTGGACGTCGGACGAATATCCGATCGACGAGGTGATCGCCTCCATCGACGAGACGACGGCCGCGATCGCGGTCGTCTCGCCCAACAATCCCACCGGCGCCGTTGCCGTCGCAGAAGATCTCCAACGCCTTTCCACGGCGGCGCCCGGCGCGCTGCTTCTCGTCGATCTGGCCTATGCCGAGTTTGCCGAGGAAGATCTGACGCCCGTAGCGCGGGATCTCGACAACGCACTCATCTTTCGAACGTTTTCCAAGGCATGGGGACTCGCCGGTCTGCGTGTCGGCTACGTTTTCGGACCGCCAAGAGTCATCCGCTGGATGCGCTCGCTCGGTCAGCCCTATGCGGTCTCGGGTCTTTCGGCCTCCATCGCCTGCGAGAGGTGGAAACGAGACCGTGCGAGGGTCGAGAGCTTCGCAAGACGTGTGCGGCTCGAGCGCCGTGAACTGGCCGAAATGCTCGCTTCGTGCGGAGCGCGCCCCCAGCCTTCCCAGGCGAACTTCATCCTGGCGCGATTCGACGATGCCGCCTTCGTCCGGGAGGGCCTCGCCGGGCTCGGTATCGCCGTGCGGGCTTTCGCCGGGGACGACGAAGTGGAAGACGCCCTGCGGATCACATGTCCCGGCCGAGCCGACGCCTTCGCGCGCCTGCTCGCCGCCATCGAAACGACGATGCGTCCCAAGGCGCTGCTTTTCGATCTCGATGGTGTGTTGGCGGACGTCTCGCATTCTTACCGAGAGGCGATCGTGCTCACCGCTCGGTTCTTTGGGGTCGAAGTGAACGCCGAAGAGGTGGCGCGCATCAAGCGAGCCGGCGGTGCGAACGATGACTGGGAGGTCACCCATCGTCTGATCGCAGTTCACCGCGACGTGAGCTACGCCGAGGTGCGCCGCCGCTTCGAGACGTTCTACCAAGGCGATGCGACGCAACCGGGGCTCCGGCAACGCGAAACGCTGATTCCCGATCGCGCAGTGCTGGAGCATCTGAGCCGGAAGGTTCGCCTTGCTCTGGTGACCGGTAGACCGCGCTCCGATGCGCTGCACTTTATCCGCCACTTCGATCTCGACGGCTTGTTCGAGGTTGCCGTGACCCGTGATGAGAGTGTGGCGCTCAAACCCGATCCTGCCCCGGTGCTTCTTGCGCTCGACAAGCTCGGCACTCGTTCGGCGTGGATGGTGGGAGATACGCCGGACGACATGCGGGCCGCGAGAGCCGCGCGAACGCTCCCGCTCGGCATCGTTTCGCCCGGTGAAGATCTTGCCCGGACCGGTGACGCGCTCCTTAGGGCGGGTGCAGGGCGTGTGCTTGGATCGCTCGACGAAATTCTGGAGATATTGCCATGAAAGAGACGAAGACACGCAGATCGGAATTGTCCCGCAAGACGAAGGAGAGCGATATCCAGGTAAGACTCGATCTCGACGGCAGCGGAGAGATCGAAGTCCGCACCGGAATCGCCTTTCTCGATCACATGATCTCGTCGCTGGCGTTTCATGCGGGCTTCGATCTGACGCTATGCGCGGTGGGCGATCTCGAGGTGGACGATCATCACACCGCCGAGGATTCTGCCGTGGCATTGGGCGAGGCCTTTGCCGTCTGTGTCGGCGATCGCCGCGGCCTGGCACGCTTCGGCAGCGCCTATGCACCGCTCGACGAGGCTCTGATGCGTGCGGTCGTGGATCTGTCGGGACGACCTTACGCGGTGATCGAGTGGAATCTATCGCGGGAATCGATCGGCGGGCTGGCCACCGAAAACGCGGCTCACTGGTTTCGCTCCTTCGCGAACGCCGGAGGTCTGACGCTGCACGTCGACCTTCTGCGCGGCGAGAACGATCACCACAAGATCGAGGCGGCCTTCAAGGCGACTGCGCTGGCGCTTCGGCAGGCGGTCGTGCGTACCGGTATCTCGCAGATCCCCAGCACCAAGGGAGTGCTCTGATGCCGTCGCCTCGGGTGCTCGTCGTTCCGACCGGTTCGGCCAACCTCGCTTCCGTGCTCGCGGGACTCAGGCGCGTTGGTGCGATCCCAAGGCCGATCGAACGGCCGGACGAGATCCTAAGCGCCGAGCATGTCGTGCTTCCGGGTGTCGGCTCCTTCGCCGCGGCCATCGAGCACTTGAAGGCCCGCTCATTCTACGAGCCGCTTCGTGAGCGCGCGTTGCTGGGACGTTCGCTGCTGGCGATCTGTCTTGGGATGCAGATTCTCTGCGATTCGAGCGAGGAGGATGCGCGTGTCGGCGGCCTCGGCGTGATCCCGTCGGCGGTGCGGGCCTATTCGGGAACGCTTCGCGTGCCCCAGATGGGATGGAACCGCATTGCCCCTGATTCCGGTTGCCGGCTCCTGCGGCCCGGCTTTGCATACTTCGCCAATTCCTATCGCCTAGAACGAGCACCCGCAGGCTGGTCGGCCGCGTTCTCGGATCACGGCGGAAAATACGTGGCAGCTCTCGAGCGTGATGGAGTGCTGGCTTGTCAATTCCATCCGGAACTCTCGGGCGCGTGGGGAGTGTCGCTGCTCGATCGCTGGCTCAGTGGCCCGGCGATAGGGAGTCGTTGATGCTGACGGTGCGCGTGATTCCCTGCCTCGATATCCGGGACGGCCGCGTCGTCAAGGGCGTGAACTTTGCCGGGCTGCGCGACGCAGGCGATCCCGTGCAATGTGCGCGGGCCTACGAAGCTCAGGGCGCCGATGAGATCGTCTTTCTCGATGTGGCGGCGACACCGCGGGGTCGTGCCGCAGGCCGCGAGACGATTCGAATCGTACGCGCGGCGCTATCGATCCCTCTGACGGTGGGAGGTGGAGTCGGATCGGTCGAGGATGCGCAACGACTTCTCGAAGCCGGTGCCGACAAGGTCGCAGTCAATACGGCCGCCGTGGCGCGACCGCGCTTGCTGGCCGAACTGGCGGCACGATTCGGCCGTCAGTGCATCGTGCTGGCGATCGATGCGGCATCGCTTTCTAGTGAACGATGGGAAGTTCTCGTGCGCTCGGGAAGCGAGCGAAGCGGTCGCGACGTCGTGGAATGGGCCGGCGAGGGAGTCTTTCAAGGCGCGGGTGAGATTCTCTTGACCAGTTTCGATCGCGACGGGACTCGCCTCGGTTACGACTTGGCATTGATCGAGCGGATCGCCGAGGTCGTCCGAGTCCCGGTGATTGCCTCGGGCGGTGCCGCAAGCGCGGCCGACTTGATCGCGGCCGTGCGTTCCGGCGCGGATGCCGTTCTCGCGGCATCGATATTTCACGACGGCGAACTCAGCGTCGCCACGGTCAAGCATCGGATGGCCGCTGCAGGATTGGAGATGAGACTGTGATTGTTCCGTCGATTGATTTGATGAACGGAAAGGCTGTGCAGTTGCGAGAGGGTCGTGAACTGATCATCGACGCCGTCGATCCGCTGGTGATGGCGAAACGCTTTGCGCTCGTCGGAGAAGTTGCCGTCGTCGATCTCGATGCCGCGTTCGGGCGGGGCAGCAATCGCGAGATCATCGACGAGATCCTCGAGATCACACCTTGCCGCGTCGGTGGCGGAATCCGCGACGTGGAGACGGCGCGATCGTGGCTGGACCGAGGCGCTAGCAAGGTCGTGCTCGGGACGGCGGCGGTGCCGGAGGTTTTGAAAAAACTTCCCAAAGAGCGAGTCATCGTTGCGCTCGACGCGCGGGACGGAGAGGTCGTCGTCGATGGGTGGCGCCGGTCGACGGGTCGCACGGTTCTCTCGCGCATGAAAGAACTCAATGGCCTAGCGGCCGGATACCTCGTGACATTCGTCGAGAACGAGGGGCACCTGACGGGACTCGATCTTTCCCGGACCCGCGACTTCGTGGAGGCCGCAGGTGATGCGCGGCTGACGATCGCCGGCGGCGTAGAGAATGCGGAGGAGATCGCGGCGGCCGATGAGATCGGTGTCGATGTGCAGGTCGGTATGGCGCTCTACACGGAGCGCATCGATCTCGCGGGCGTTCTAGCCGCGATGCTGAAAAGCGATCGGGAAGACGGTCTGTTCGCCACCATCATCGTCGACGAGCGAGGATCGGCGCTCGGCCTCGCTTGGTCGAACGTGGAGAGTCTTCGCCTAGCGCTCGAGCATCGCCGGGGCGTGTACCACTCACGCACACGCGGAGTCTGGGTCAAGGGCGAGAATTCGTCTGCAACACAAGATCTGCTGCGGGTGGATCTCGACTGTGACCGCGACGCGCTGCGTTTCACGGTGCGTCAGCACGGTGCGGGATTCTGCCATCGCGGCACACCGACCTGCTTTGGCGACGGCCCGCCGATGGCGCAGCTCGAGCGATTGCTCGGGAGTCGCGTAAGTTCGTCGCCGGAAGGCTCCTATACCCGTCGACTGCTCGATGACCCGCGCCTTCTTGCTGCCAAGCTGCGTGAGGAAGCCGACGAGCTTGCGGAGGCCGCGAGCCGAGAGCACGTCGTATCCGAAGCTGCCGATCTGATCTACTTCACTCTTGTCGCCCTCGCTCGGGCTGGTGTGCGACTCGCGGATGTGGAACGCGAGTTCGCACGAAGGATGCTTCGAATCACACGAAGAGGTGGAAAAGCCAAGCCGGAGGCAGGGCGATGAGTCGGACCGTAGCGCTCAGGCGCGTTCTCCCTGACGAAGTGCCGATGCATGCTCGTTCCGAGATCGACACGAAGACGCTGGCGGAGGCTTCGCGCATCGTCGAAGACGTCGAAAAACGACGCGAAGAGGCAGTGCTGGAATATGCATCGCGTTTTGGTGATATGGATACCGGAGATCGGCCGCTGCTCATCGAAGGAGATGAGCTTCGGGCGGCGCCGGATAAGGTCAGCAGAGAGGTGCGGGAAGTTCTCGAGCGCACGGCAGCGAGGATCAGGCGATTCGCGATGGCTCAGCGTAACTCGCTTCGCGATGTGGCGCTGAACACGGAATGGGGGAAAATGCGCCAGATTGCCGAGCCGCTGCAAGTCGCAGGCTGCTACGCTCCGGGAGGGCGTTATCCACTGCCTTCGTCGGTCTTGATGACGGTGATTCCGGCCGGCGTAGCAGGTGTTGGTCTGATCCAGGTCGCCACACCGAAGGTCGGCGACTTGATGCTAGCTGCCGCCGCGATCGCGGGTGCCGACCGGGTGCTTTCCGTCGGCGGTGCTCAGGCCATCGCCGCGCTCGCCTTTGGTGTGGCCGGTGTTGATGGCTGCGATGTGATTGTCGGACCCGGCAATCGATGGGTTACGGCTGCGAAGCAACGGGTCTCGCATCGCGTGCGCATCGACATGCCGGCCGGCCCTTCAGAAGTCCTCGTCTTTGCCGACCGTAGCGCATCGGCAAGACTGATCGCTGCCGACATGATCGCTCAGGCCGAGCACGGATCGGACTCCCTAGCGGTGCTCGTAACGACCGAAGCAGAGTTGATCGAGCAGGTAGAGCGGGCTCTCGCCGAGCAAGTTCTCGATCTTCCGACGGCCGACATGGTACGCCGTTCACTCCGCCGCAGCTTCGCCGTGCCGGTCTCCTCGATCGAGGAGGGAATCGAGGTCTGCCGTCGACTCGCACCCGAGCATCTGGAGATCATCATGCAAGAAGGCGATCGTGTCGCCGCAAAGGTGAGAGCTAGCGGCGCAGTCTTCATCGGCCCCCATACGCCTGCGACGCTTGGAGACTACGGAGCCGGTCCGAATCACGTCTTGCCGACGGCCGGCTCGGCGCGATCGGAAAGCGGCCTATCGCCGCTGGTCTTCATGCGCACCTTTACCACCCTCGAGGTAAGAGACACGGAATCTGCGCGGGAGCTGCTCGACGATACGATCCTTCTAGCACGCCTCGAAGGGCTCGAAGCGCACGCCCGCTCCGCGATCCACCGCCTGCCTGAAGAAAACGACTCGAACCGGAAGAATCTCCACTCAATGCGAACTGCAGGTATTCAAAACGATTGACCGGCCCCGCCGGACGATACCGTCGCCGCGGTGATCGAGTTTCGCGATGACGACTGACGCTTTCGGCTAGAGTCGAGGGATTTCCGGGATTCGAGTGAGTTTGTTGCGGGCCGCTCTCGTTCATGGAGGTCCGGGCAGGCGGTTCGTGTGGTGATTCCGGCTTGACGCGGGCGGCCGATTGTCCAGATTGTCCTATGACGACAGGACAATCACCGTGTTCTCAGATCTCAAACCGGCAGACCCGCTCCCACTCTTCCGACAGATCGTCGAACGAGTACGGCAACACGTGGCGCGGGGCGCCCTGCGTGCAGGGGATCGGCTGCCGACGATACGGGAACTGGCCCGGGAAGCCCGCGTGAACCGAAACACGGCAGCGCGCGCGATTCAGGCTCTCGAGGCGGAGAATCTCGTCGTCACCCGCGTGGGCCGCGGCACTTTCATCGCGCCCACAGCCGACGAGCGCAGCGCCGAGTTGCGCCGAATCGATCTTCAGCGCGCCGTCGATGAAGTTCTGCGCGTGGCAGGAGAGCAGGGCGTGAGCCGCAAAGAACTCTTGCGAATGATCGACTCCCGTTCCAATGAACGGCACGTGAAGGTCGCTCTTGTCCGGCAACCCGAGGAGGTTTCGTGATGTCTCGAGTAGCGCTCAACTTTGTCGATGTTCACCGGCATTTTGGAAAGAAGGTGGCACTTGACGGCGTCAGCCTCACCGTGAAAGCCGGCGAAGTCCTAGGAATGATCGGCCGCAACGGAGCCGGCAAGACGACCGCGTTGCGACTAGCGCTCGGCACGCTTCATCCCGACTCCGGCACGATCCGAACTCTGGGCTTCGACACGGTTTCGCAAGGGATGGCCGTCCGCACACGCGTTTCCCTGCTTTCCGAAGAGAGTGCGCTCTATGAGGATCTCACGGTCGACGAAATGATTTCATTCGCCGCATCCTTGCATCCGCGCTGGGATGATGATCTATCAGACGAGTTTCGCGAACGACTGCACCTCGACCTTTCACCCAAGATCAAGACACTCTCGCGAGGTGATCGCGCCAAGGTTTCGCTCTTGCTCGCCGTGGCGGCGCGACCACAGCTCCTGCTGCTCGACGACCCCACCGCCGGGATCGACCCGCTCGTCCGTCGCGAAGTTCTCGAAGGCATTCTCGATGCCATCCCATCTGAGGGCGGCTCGGTCATCTACGCCTCGCATTTGATTGAAGACGTCGAACGAGTGGCGGACCGCGTCCTTGTCTTGGATGCCGGAAAGATCGTGTTGGAGCGATCGATCGAGCAGCTCAAGCATGAGGCTCGGCGTGTCACGGCGGTCTTCGAGAACTCCGCTCCCGAGATCGTGCACGACGCCGCGCTCGGAGTGCGTAGACGCGGACGATCGTTCGATGCGGTTGCGCTCGATCGAATCGACGCGCTCGCCGGCACGCTCCGGCAAGCCGGGGCGCGTGACGTGCTGGTTTCACCTGCATCCCTCGAAGACGTCCTGATCGCGTGCTTGCGCGAAGATGCTTCATCCGGCGATAGAGAAGACGTGAAGGAGATGAGCCATGTCTGAAATCTACACGACGATCCCTCCACAAAACTCCGCCACGCGCGGAATCGCCCGTCATGGATCGCGTCGTTCCGCGT
>JALUUK010000166.1 GCA_027021395.1 Acidobacteriota bacterium | reverse complement strand
GTGGGTGTCGGCGATGAAGGCATACGGGGATACGGTACCGCCGCCGGCGGTTACTTCGAGGATAGCGACAACACCGGATACGGCTGGATCGGAAGATTCAATACGGGTGCGGAGTTCTACGCGAACGACGCAGGCGTCTACTCCAGCGACCTGACCAGCGGTGTCTTTGCCCGGCTCGCCTTCGATGGATCCTCGACTCAAGGAAACGGCACCAAGAACTTCGTGCAGAACCATCCCGACGATCGCACGAAGGTCATCGTCTACTCTGCTTTGGAAGGCGACGAGACCGGAACCTATACGCGCGGCAGCGGCCGACTGGTCAATGGTCGCGCGGTCGTAACCTTGGGTGAGACTTTCCGGCTTGTGACTCATCCGACGATCGGACTGACCGCGCATCTCACAGCCCGGGGCGAAGCCCTTCTCTGGGTGGAATCCGTCTCCACCGAGGAACTGATCGTTCGCGGCCCTGAGGGATTCGATCTGCCATTCGACTACGTGGTCTACGGCTTGCGCATCGGGTTCGAGGACCTTCCGGTGGTGCAGGAAAGGAGATTCGACGCCTATATTCCACGACTAGAGGAAGTCACCGCCGCGGCACGCGAACGTCCAGAGATCGCAGGAACCACGCCGAAGGCGCGCTTCCTTGCCATGCAGAACGGCGGGATCCCTCCTGCAGCGGTCGATGACGCTTCCGCAAGAGCGATGATCGACAAGATCGGCATATTCGATCCACAGCGAAACCGCCCGCCGGCACGAGCGAAAGCAAGAACAGCCGCTGTTCCAAATCCAACGGTCGGCGGCGGGTCGGAATCCGTAAGAAGAGCGAGCACCGCAGACGCCCCGATCGGTGCCCCATTCGAAACGATTCCTAGGATCGCGGAAACGAGTGAGAACGGCGAGGAAGAGAAAACCTACGCGGAGGTACCGGCACCACCCATCGTCGAAGCGTTGTTTCCGATCTCCGAGGACGTCACGGCGGGCGATCTGCTCGTATTGGACGAACAAGGCGCAGTGAAACCCGCGCTGCTGACCGCTGACCGGTCCGTGGTCGGAGTCGCATCGTCGGCACCAATCGACGAGAACGGCATCCCGAAAGCCCCGGTCGGCGTCTTCGGTGTTCTCCGAATCAAAGCCGATGCAGACTTTGGTGAAATTCGCCCCGGGGACCTGCTCTGCTCTTCGACGACACCGGGGCATGCCATGCGCTCCTTCGGAGAAGTTCCCGGCACGATCATCGGAAAAGCGCTGGAGCCGTTGGCAAGAGGACGCGGAGTGATCCGCGTTCTTCTGATGTTCCGTTGACTTCGAGTCATCAAGGAGTGCGACCATGAGAGCGAGATGGACTTCTGTTGCCCTGATCCTTTCCTCCTTTGCCTGGGCCTTCGCTGCCGTTCCTCCCCCGGACACCATGAACTACCAGGGTGTTTTACGAGATGCGGCCGGAAATCCGCTAGATGGGAATTTCGATATGATTTTCCTTTTCTTCGACTCCGCATCCGCCGGCAATGAAATCCTCCTCGATCAACACCTAGCAAGCGGAAGCGGGGCGGTTTCCGTCAGCGGTGGGTTGTTCAACGTGGCCTTGGGCAGCGGATCCGTCGTTGATGGTTCCGGACCGGGATACTACTCGACTCTCTCTGATGTATTTCGCAACTACGGCGCACTTTGGCTGGAAATCGAGGTTGCGGGCGACCGTCTCTCCCCACGCGTGAAAGTTTTGAACGCAGGCTACGCGCACAACGCCGGCAGCCTAGAAGGCCGTCCGGCGGCCGAGTTCATCGACACTTCGACGTCGTCGCAAACGAAGAACGGCAACCTCACGCTAGATGGCGGCAGCGGCACGGGCCTGATCGCACGAGGAGCGTATCGCGGAGGGTCATTCGAAGATTCCAACAGTTCGGGATACGTCTACCTAGCAAACGGCGACTATGGTCTTCGAGCGTACGGAGCTACGGCCGGCGGGTACTTCCAGAATACAGCCCAATCGGGATTAGCCCGGATCGCAGTCGGCGATGAAGGCATACGTGCATTCGGCAACGACGCCGGCGGGTTCTTTCAGGATCGCGATCAATCGGGTTACGCCCGAGTCGGAGTCGGCGATGAAGGCATACAGGCATACGGCAATAGCGCCGGCGGATTCTTTGCGGATGGCGACAGCTCCGGTTACGCATGGGTCGGGATCGGCGATGACGGTATACGGGGCCATGGAAACCGTGCCGGCGGGTACTTTACGGATCTCGACGGTTCGGGTTACGCATACATCGCCATCGGGGAACGCGGCTTGAATGCTTTTGGAAACGATGTCGGCGGATACCTCAAGGACCGCAACAATTCCGGCAGGAGTTGGGTCGGCTTCGGCGACCGGGGAATTGAAGCCATCGGCGACGAGATGGGCGGTGCTTTCAAAGATGGTGACGGCACCGGCATCGCGTATGTGGGTGTCGGCGATGAAGGCATACGGGGATACGGTACCACCGCCGGCGGCTACTTCGAGGATAGCGACAGCTCCGGATACGGCTGGATCGGAAGATTCAATACGGGTGCGGAGTTCTACGCGAACGACGCAGGCGTCTACTCCAGCGACCTGACCAGCGGTGTCTTTGCCCGGCTCGCCTTCGATGGATCCTCGACTCAAGGAAACGGCACCAAGAACTTCGTGCAGAACCATCCTGAAGATGACGACCGCGTGATCGTCTACTCGGCTCTGGAAGGTGACGAGGCCGCGACCTACACCCGCGGAAGCGCTAGGCTGATCGACGGAATGGCCGTCGTCCCCTTGGGCAGAACCTTCCGCTTCGTAACGAATCCGGACATCGGCCTGACGGCCCATCTGACACCTCGCGCTCCGAGCGGCGGGTTGTATGTGGACTCGCTGACGACCGAAGAACTGGTAGTCCGAACGACCGATGGATCGAAATCCGACATCGTCTTCGATTACATCGTCTACGGGCTGCGGATCGGCTTCGAGAATCAACCCGTCGTGCAGGTCAAGACATTCGATGCGTATCTGCCGAAACTCCTCGAAACCGCCGAGACGGCGGCAGATCATCCCGATATCGCTGCATCCACACCGCGAACGCGCTTCGCCTCCATGGTCGGCGCGTCAGCCAACGGTGCATCGAGCGAGATCTCCTCGCGCGCAGCTGAACTGCTTGCGGCCATCGGCACCTTCGATCCTCTCCGTAACCCGGCCCCTGCTCCGCTGCGCGCGAAAAATGATCTTTCCGAACGCGGTGTGACGGATCCCTCCCCTTCCTCGGTTCCGGAGGACATGCCGTTGGTAGGGGAGGATGCGCCGCGAAACGTGGGGGTCGTTTCCGTCGATGCAACCGAGAATGCCTCCGAAACTCCGGGGCCGGAAACCGACGATGAGACGCTTTTTCCCACCTGGACTCTGCTTCCGGCCTCCGAGG
>JALUUK010000165.1 GCA_027021395.1 Acidobacteriota bacterium | reverse complement strand
CGCGCCTCGAGCCCTGGGCACTGAACCACCTCGTCGAAAGCCTCGGCTCGACACGGCTCGCCGTGTGGCGGCGTTCCGTCTCCCTGCTCTCTCGCGTCGGCGGAGAAATCGTCGAGCCGATCGTCGAAAGTCTGCTCGCTCGACCGACTCGCTCTTACGGCCGGCGGGCCTTTCTCGTTCTCAAGGGACTCTCGCCACGCCAGTTGAGCCAACTCGCTCCCTACCTGACCCATTGCGACGACCCCATCGTGCTGCTGACGATCGTTGCGGTCATCGAAGCGTCCGGAAGCCGAGCCCTGCTCGCAGAAGTCGCCCGGCTGATCCACCGCATCGCCGATCAAGAAGACGGAAAAGGCGCCGGGCCGCTCTACCCCGTGCGTTTGCGGGCGCATCTGGCTTTGGCTCGCGGGGGATCGCGCTTGGCCATCGACGACTTGCGGACTCTTCTCGAAGACCGGCGTTTCCCCATTCGCAGCGATTTGGCGGAGGCGGCTTCATGCATCGCAACCCGCATGGAGATCGTGCCGCTGCTCAACGGCTACCGGCGCTGCCGGGGCGTTTCCAGACTGGCCATTCGCGATGCCTTCCGAGTCGTTGCTCGACGCGAGAGAATCCGCCGTACGGACCGCTGCTTTGCTCTGCTCGACCCGGGATTGCGGCGTGCCGCCGCGGAAATTCTCGGTGCACCGCGCAGCCGGGAACGGCCGCACGTGCTGAAGCACCGGGACGGAGCCCAGGGGCGCAACCCACTTCTCGGATGAGCGTGTTTCTGCTCAGAGAGCCGGGACGAAACCGGCACCGACGCTCCAAGTGGAGGGTTTGATGACGTCTTCCGACCAACGACCGAGCACATCGATCAGGAGTCTCGCAGATCTCGACGTCCGCCATCGTGTGGTCTTTTGCCGTGTGGACTACAACGTGCCGCTCGCCGCCGGCAGGATCACCGACGACCGCCGTATCGTCGCAAGCCTACCGACGCTGCGCGTCTTGATACGAAACGGGGCGCGCGTGCTCTGCGCTTCTCACCTCGGGCGTCCCGGCGGCGAGGTCAAAGCGGAACTGAGCCTCGCCCCCGTTGCCGAAAGACTCGGCGAAAGGCTCGATGTGCCGGTTCGTTTCGCCGAAGATTGCATCGGCGACGCGGCCGAAGCCCTCGTCGCCTCGCTCGCTCCGGGAGAGGTGGGGCTGCTCGAAAACCTCCGTTTTCATGCGGAAGAAACTCGCGGTGATGATGCTTTCGCGCGGGCGTTGGCGGCGCCCGCAGATATCTACGTCAACGATGCCTTCGGAACGGCCCATCGCGCTCACGCTTCGGTCGTCGGAGTGCCGGCTTTGCTCGAAGAACGGGCCGCGGGCCTGCTGATGGAGAAAGAGATTCGTTCCCTCTCCCGGGTTCTCGACGCACCCGAACGTCCCTATGTCGCCATCCTCGGAGGAGCAAAAGTCTCCGACAAGATCGCCTTGATCGAAAAGTTGCTCGAACGTGTCGATTCGATCTTCATCGGCGGCGCCATGGCTTACACCTTCCAAAAGAGCCGGGGAATCGAGATCGGCGATTCCTTGGTCGAAAACGACAAGCTCGATCTCGCTCGAGATCTGCTCGAACGAGCGAGCGCCCGCGGTACGAAGATCCACCTCCCGCTCGACCACAAAAGCGCCGCGAGCATCGACGGCTCTCGCGTCACCGAGGTTCGCGACGAAGCGAACGAAACGATTCCCGCCGGCCGCATCGGCGTCGACATCGGGCCCGCGACCCGCGCAGCGTGGATCGCGGCCATCGGAGCGGAGACGCGGACCGTACTTTGGAACGGCCCTCCCGGACTCTTCGAAGCCGCCGGCTGCGAGCAGGGCACGAGGCAACTCGCCGAACATCTCGCGACTTCGCCCGCTTTTCGGGTCGTCGGTGGAGGAGATACCGCCGCCGCCGTGGCCCGCTTCGGCCTTGCGGATCGCTTCGATCACGTCTCCACCGGCGGCGGCGCGGCGCTCGATTTCCTCTCGGGAGCGACTCTTCCGGGCGTCGAGGCCCTCAGGTGAGCGCGCGCAGCCCGTGGTACGTCGCCAATTGGAAGATGAACTTGACTCCCTCGGCGGCGCGCGTGTGGTGCGAGGCGCTGCGAGCCGGACTCGATCGCTTGCAAGAGCCCGTCCCCGAACTCGGCGTCGCCCCTCCCCTGATCGCCTTGGATACCGTGCGTCAAGCACTGCGCGGAAGCGGTGTGGTCATCGGAGCACAAAACTGTCATGCCGAGGCGTCGGGAGCCTTCACCGGAGAAGTTTCAGCGGAGATGCTGGCCGATGCGGCCTGCCGCTTCGTCTTGGTCGGGCACTCCGAAAGACGGCACCTCTTCGGAGAGAACGACGAGGAGGTGGGCCGGAAAGCCGCAGCCGCCGTCCGGGCCGGTATCGAACCCTTGATCTGTGTCGGCGAGAAGGAAGAGCAGAGAGAGGCCGGGCAAACCCCGGAAGTTCTTTCTCGCCAGCTCGATCGGGCACTGGAATATCTGCTCGATCTGCGCTCCGCCGATCTCACGCTGGCCTACGAACCGGTCTGGGCCATCGGTACGGGCCGCGTCGCCGACGCCTCGCAGATCGAGGAGGCGCATGCGATCCTTCGCGGGAAGCTCGTGGAGATCGCCGGGGAGAAAACGGCACGGACGACGAGAATCCTCTATGGTGGATCGGTCACCCCGCAAAACGCGGAGAAACTAGCGCCGATCGAGGGGGTGGACGGCTTCCTGATCGGCGGCGCGAGCCTTGACGCCGCCCGCTTTCTCCAAGTTGCCTGCCCCCGAGCGCGGTGCTAGCCTGCACGATTCACGAATCCCCCACCTCGGCGCACGGCGCAGGTCGCGTCGGCTCTCGAAGGGGGAACGTGAACGAGGCGGGCCGGCGAGGCGGGCCTGCGTGAGAGGTGTTTCGTGCTGTACGGGTTGATACTGGCGGTTCACGTCGTTGCGTGTTTGTTCTTGATCATGGTCGTTCTGCTGCAAACCGGCAAGGGCGGCGACATCGCAAGCGCATTCGGCGGCGGCGGTGGCTCCTCCAACGTCTTCGGACCTCGCGGAGCGAGCAACGTGCTGACGCGCGCGACCACTGCGGCCGCGGTGATCTTCATGCTGACTTCGCTGACTCTGGCCATTCTTTCGCAGCGCGGCGAATCCACGCTGATCGATGAGATCGTCGGAGATGCCGTTCCCGCGACGAGTGAAAGCACGACCGAGACCATCCCCGCATCTCCCATGAGCACCGGCACCGAGACGGAAAGCGAAGCACCCGTCCTCCCGCCGAGCGACGGCGACGGGACCTCCCAATGAACGCATTCCACGAGACCACCTCGTGTTCCCCATGGGAAAAAGGATGGGCCGCTTGACGAAGACGATCTGACCGAGTGCCGAAGTGGCGGAATTGGT
>JALUUK010000164.1 GCA_027021395.1 Acidobacteriota bacterium | reverse complement strand
GAGGCGATGTGCCCCGCAAGGTGATTGACACCGACGACGGGAACTCCCAATCGCCAGGCCAAGCCGCGAGCATAGGAAACACCGACGAGAAGGCAGCCGACCAGCCCGGGCCCTCGCGTCACAGCGATGCCGTCGATGTGCTCGAGCGCGAGGCGAGCCTCGCGAAGGGCCTGTTCGACGACGATTTCTATCGCCTCGAGATGATGCCGTGCGGCGATCTCGGGCACGACCCCTCCGTAGGGCGCGTGGGACGCGACCTGCGAAGCGACGATGGAGGAGAGCACATTCCCGCGCGAATCGAGGACCGCTGCCGCGGTCTCGTCGCAGGAGGACTCGATGCCGAGGATTCTCATCCCGAAACGATGCCATGCCTGTTCCGAGCTTTCATCCCTCGAGGAGGCAAGTAGACTCGTGCCCGATGAGTCGGCGCCGCAACCCGCACTTCGCAACGACCCTTGCGCGACTCGGGGCGGCTTGGCCTCGCTTGGGGATGATCGTCGGCGCGTCGGCGCTCTTGGTTTTCTTCGTCTCGCGCCTCCGGCCTTCGGCGACGGAGGACCTCTATTCCAACGGAATCTACCCCGTGCTCGCGCGCGGACTCGCTTGGTGCTCGAGTTGGTTTCCGTTCTCGCTGAGCGAGTGGTCTTTTCTTCTTGCGGCACTCTTCGTTTGCCTCGCACCCTTGCAGGGATGGAGGCGCCGGCGACGAGAAGGAGGTACCGGCGGAGCTGCTTTTCGTTCCGCCGCGTGGCATGCGATAGGAGCGGGCGGCTTCGTGTGGGCTGCGTTCATTCTCCTTTGGGGGCTCAACTACAATCGCCCTCCACCACTCGAACTCTTCGACTTGCAAGAGCCGCCGAGCAAGGAGGCGCGCCGCGCCTTGGTCGAGCGCATCGGTCAGCGGCTGGACATGCTGCGCGAACACTTGCACGAAGACGAAGAGGGCGTGGTCGCCTTGCCCTTGGATTTCGCCGAAGTCGATGCGCATCTTCGTTCATTGCAGCGTGAGGTCTTGCGTGAGAACGGTTTCGCGGCCATCGACGCCGGTCGCGGCAAGCGGTTCTTGATCTCGCCGCTTCTTCACCGCATCGGAGTTTCCGGCATCTACGGTCCCTTCACCGGCGAAGCGAACGTCGCCTTTCCCGCCGCTCCCGGCATGCTGCCGTTCACCTTGGCTCACGAGCGGGCGCACCTTTGCGGCTTCGCCTGGGAAGAAGCGGCGAGCTATGTCGCGCTGCTCACCTTGTGGCGATCGACGATCCCCGAAGTGCGCTATTCCGGTTGGCTCGAACTCTGGATGCAAATGCGCGCACCGAATCGAGGACGCTCCGATGGCGTCAAAAGAGACTTACGAGCCATCTCCAACTTCGTCCGGGATCGCATCGGGCGCGAAGCACGCCCCGCCCGATCGATTTACAACGCCTATCTCAAAGCCCACGGAGTGAAAGGCGGCGTGCGCTCCTACAATCGCGTCGCCGAACTCGCCACACGCTATCTCGTCGAGCACGGCCTTCCCGGCGACCCCCTCACCCCTCGCAACCGAACCCTCCTCTTCACTCCCCCACCACGAACGCAAAGCACGACGGACGAAGAGGAGCGCCACTCGAAGTCCGCTCGGTAGAAAATACGAAGCAAGATTTCCAACTCGATAGCTTCAGCCGCATCGAGACTCCACGCGGGGTTCGTTTCTCCAAGACAATGCCGTACGACGCTGAATCGGGTCGGAAAGAGAATCTCGTCGGTCAGTTCATTGCAGAGCATCGTCTTGGCCCTGCCAGGATACTTCCAAACGACGGCGAGCTTTTTCTCACCGGGGGCATCCGTCGGCTCGAACATCACGCTGATGAAGTCCAAGACCTGAACCTGGAAATCGGAAAGATCTTCTGTAGCGACCGGCATCGACGGTGGTATCGCAGTCAATTCGCACGCGTATCCCGAGAAGCCTTAGTTCACAAATGCCGCCCCTATCTGGACCACGCAGCAGCGCAGCTCGCCCATCGGGAAGGCGGCGTTTTCGTCGGCTAGGGCACAGCCGAGGTCTCCGTTGACGGTTCTCAGGCCACGGCGGTCTTCCGCCGCGCGGCGAGCCGTTGAAGAGACCAGCGAAGGATGACGCCGACGAAGAAAGCCCCCAGAAAGCTCATCGCGGCCCAGCCGATTTGCCAGCGCAATCTGAGTTCCAAGCCCCCTAGCCAGATCACGAGTTGGGGTGCGAGCAGAAAAGCAAGCGAAGACCACACGATGCTCGCCCGTGAGAGCGGTCCGGCTCCTCCTCGCTCTCGCTCTGCTCGCTCGGGATCCGGGCAACGGTGTTCCTCCTGGCGTTTCTGGAGTCGTTGAATCAGCCAGCGGCCGGTTACTCCCGCCAGGAAAATGCCAAGGGCATTCATGACGGCCCACCATATCTGAACCCGAAGTTCCATCTCCCAACCCTGAAACCAGTCGATGATTCCCGGAACGAGCAAAAAGAGCAGTGAACACCAGAGAATGCTCTTTCGAGAAGCCGGCTTCAGCCACCTCTTGTACCGCGAAAACGTGTCGGACATTTGCTTGCCTCCATTCCAGTATTGCAGAAGGAGCCCCACCACCCGGCGTCAGCCCACATGCATGAGGCACTATCCTACCCCATCTTGTTTGCGTAGAAAATCGTCCGCACCACGGCTTGGAACCCGACGTCACCTTTTCCAAAGCCCGCTATCGAAGTCTCCGCGGCGCTCCGAGCTGCAACGCCGCCTTGAGAATCGCCGCCTCGCTCATTTCCGCCGGATCCAGCATCTCGAAGGCTCGATGGACCAGTTCCAACGATTGCTTCTTCGGAAAACCAAGGCGCGTCAACGCCGTCGACAAGAACGGCAGATCGAAACCCGCCCCGTCTGGACATCCGGACGAGTCTGCACGCTCGGATGAGTCTGCACGCTCGGACGAGTCTGTACGTCCAGACGCCGAAGCGACGTTTTCCAAGACACCGCTTCCCGCAGCGTCACGCTCGACCGCGCCCGAGCGCTCGAGATGAGATCCGTCCGGACGTCCGGACACGAGTTTGAAGATCGGGAGATTGTCGGCTCTCTTGGCCGTCGCCCGAAGATCGGCAAGCAAGGTGTCGCCGTGCGTCGTCCATACCAAGCCCTCGCCGTATGCGATCGCCCGGCCGATGACCGTCAGCGCACCCTGATGGATCAGCGCATGGCATCGACCGCAGACCGAGGTGAGATTTTCCGGAATGGTAGGCCCGCCACGGCTACGAAAGTGGATGTGATGGCATTGCTCCGCGGATCGCTCGCAATGCGGATTCGTGCAACGATGCCCGTCGCGCATCAGCACCTTGCGCCGCATCGGCTCCGGCGTCGGCCGATCGATGCTCAGATCTTCATCGAAGCATTCCCGCAGTGCATCACCGGCCACACGATCGATCTCGGCC
>JALUUK010000163.1 GCA_027021395.1 Acidobacteriota bacterium | reverse complement strand
GCGCTCCGTATTCGGGGTCTTTCTCGAGGGCGGACCGGTCGCGCCGGAGTTTGCCGAGTTCATCCGAAAAGAGGTGCCGCAGGCCGTGGAAACCCTCGATCCGAACGTTGCCGCCCGTATCGAAAATACCGTATCGACCACCTCGCCCGAGTATCTCTCGAGGATCGAGAGGATGCGGCATCTCGCAGCGCGCGCAGTCGAAGAACTCGGCGAGACGGGCATGCTCCTCTCACCGACCGTGGCGTTGACGCCCCCTACGGTCGACTCTCTCGCTGATCCCGATGCCTATCGCAAGGCCAATCTCGCCGTCTTGCGCAATACGGGAGTAGTCAACTACCTCGGTCTCTGCGCCTTGAGCCTTCCCGTGGCGCTCGATGCCTGCGGAATGCCCGTCGGTCTGCAAGTGATCGCATCACCCGGCATGGAAGAGCACCTCCTGCGGGCCGCTCGCCGCATCGAAAACACGCTCGGTCGCATGCGCGATCGCTTGGGCCGTCCCCCGGGATTCTCTCCGAGATCACCGGACCAACCGGAATGACGGACTAGGCTGCGCCACGCAGGCCTCATCGAGAAGGACGCCGAGCAAAAGCAGGCAGCGTCCCGAGAAGGCCACGGTCTGCTCGAGCTAGAGCTTGTCGCCGATTTCGCTTTTCGCGACGCGTTTGGCGCGTGGAATGATGAAGCGTTTTCCCTCGCTGTCGAAATGAGGGTTGAAAAACTCCCAGACGATTCGGCCCGCAGGATCGACTTCCAAGATGCGTCCCTTCGCCGAGTCGGTGATCAGGGTGTGGCCGGATTCCAAGCGTTGGCAAGCTCCGCGACTGGCGGAATAAAACGATTCTCGAGGAGAACCCCGATACTCCCAGACCGTCTCGAGGCTTTGCGGGTCGATCTCCAGCACACGCGACCAATCCCGGCCGAGGCCGTTGTCGAAGACGAGGATATTGCCGCTGTCGAGCACCTGCGCATCGTGTGGTCCCATCAATTCGCCCTGGCCCCAAGCCCAAAGCAATTCCTTCTTCTTCCAGTGGATGATGGCGATCGCGTCCTGATGTCGCATCGTGACGATCAGCGTATCCGGGCCATAGATGGGATCTCGACCGACTAGGTTCTCGTGGTCGATCCACTCCACGGTATTCGCATGAAGCAGATCGATGTGGAGTCGAGGTTCTTTCTTGGCCGCGACGTCTTGGAAAGAAAAGAGAGTCGAGCGCGCCCCGAGCACGTCGATCAGGGAGATCTTGCGTTGGAGCGATCCGTCGAGAGTCATGAACGTCAGATCGTCATCGCGGACGATCAGATCGCTGAGTTGAGGAGCCCTTCTGAAACGAAACGTCAGAGAGATGAAAGTGTCGTCGATGACCTCGCTGACATCGTGGTGTACGGGAAGCATTCGGATCCACTTGATACGGCCGGACCAATCGAGTCGCGCGATGTGCTGGTTTGCGTCATCGAGATGGGCTTTGCTGCCTCGTTTCGCCCCCAAGACGAGAAGATCGCCGCCTTCGATCAGCTCGGCTCGTATCCAAGTCCGGCTTTCTTCACCGCGCCAAGTGTGCACGATCGTGCCGGCATCATCGATCAGCATGGCGAACGCGGGTCCCCCGCTCGTGGCCAGAGTATAGCCCGAGTCGTCACGCGGAATGTTCACGGAGGTCGACTTCCGCCCGGAGGAGGCGGATCGGCTATCTCGATCCGGCTCGACGGTCTGTGCGTAGGGAAGAGAACGCAGCCTGTCGATTCTCTCTTGGTCGGCATCTGTGAGCATATCTTCTTCGATACCGGTCTCATCGACGACAAGGTCTCCGTCCTCGGCGGTCGCGGGGGCTTCGACTTCGGTCGTCGGGGGAGAGAAGTCCGGATCAGCTTTTCCGGGGTCTAGGGAGCGATCGGAGCATGCGAGCAGCCCCATCCAAACGGCGGAGATCGTTACGGCGTTCCATGGTCGCATTGAGATGGGATCTCGGTGGTTGGCTTCAGCACGGAGGCTTCAGGCGCATTCCGGGTTAGGACGGCAGGCCGTGAGTTGCGATACGGCGCATGACGTCGCAGAAGCGGTCGATCTCTTCGATGGTGGAATAGACGCTCGGTGATATGCGCACGCCCTCGAATTCCGGATGAAGAATGCCGGCCGTGAGAATGCGGTGTTCGCTCCATAGGTACTTGACGAGTTCCGGGCTTTCGATTCCGTCGATCTGCAGAGTTGCGATCGCGCAGGAAAAACGTGGGTCGAGGCTGGTGAGAATGCGCACGCGTCCGATTTCGAGCAATTGCTCGGCCCAGTACGTCTTCAAGTAGTGCAAGCGTGCGGCTTTTCGCGCAAGGCCTATGCCGAGATTGAAGGTCAAGGCCTCGGCGATGGCCAGATAGTTCGCCGCCGGATGAGTGCCGATTTCTTCGAACTTGCGGATGTCGTCGACCTGTTCGTCGTTGGCGGCCATCATCGGCCAGAGGTCTCGGATTCGATCGCGTCGAACATAGAGAAGGCCCGTTCCATGAGGGGCGAAGAGCCACTTGTGCAAGCTCGTGGCGTAGTAGTCGCAGTCGAGGTCGGAGTGGTCGAAATCGAAATGAGCGAAAGAGTGCGCGCCATCGACGATCACCGGGATGCCGCGCTTGCGCGCCATGCGCACGACGTTTCGAACGGGAAGAATCTGGCCGGTAAGGTTGATGACGTGACAGAGGAGAATGACCCGTGTTCTGGGTGTGATGGCGTTTTCGAAGAGCGAGACGATGGTTTCCGGTTCTTCGGAAACGACGGGAATCTGAATCTGCGTCAGCTTGATTCCTTCCCGTTGCTCACGCTGCTTCCACGTGTTGATCATGCGGGGGTAATCTTGCGTCGTGGTGAGGATCTCGTCGCCGTCTTCGAGCTTCATGCCGAATTGGCAAATCTGCAAGCCCTCGGATGCATTGCGGGTCAGCGCGATTTCCTCACGATCGACGGCAAAAAAGCGAGCGAGACGTGAACGCACTTGCTCGCGCTGGGGCTCAAGAATTCTCCACATGGTGTAGGCCGGCGCATGATTCGAAAAGTCGAGATGCTCCTTCATGGCGCGTTGGACGATGGCCGGAGAAGGCGAGACCCCGCCGTTGTTGAAGTTGATCAGCGACCGGTCGACGGTGAACGCCTGCTGCACTTGGAACCAAAACGACTCATCGCGGGCGATCGATTCGACATCTCCCGCATGCTCGGCGAGATCAGCTAGGATGCGGGTCGATTTTTCCGTGTTTCCCCACACGACGTTCATCGCCGGCGCCACGGCCGGAGCGAGGATCGTCCCTAGGAAGGATCTCCGGCTCCACATTTCGATGCTCCCTCGATGCTGCAGGTTCACTTGGTACCACCGACGGCCCCCCCTTGTCCACACGTTTTTGCTCTTGCGCTCGAATCAGCCGTGCCGGCCGCAGGGCGCCACGGCCGAACTTGTCGCGGACCGAGTCGGCCGCACGGGCCATGCTCCGGAGCCGCTCGCGCCGCTCGTCCGTGAAGAGGGTGGCGTTGATCTCGTCGGGGGAAACGAGATCTTTGACGCCCACGCCGAGAAGGCGGACTCCGGATTGCGAAAAATTCACGCGTTGCTTCCAAAGCTCGACGGCGACATGAAAGATTTCATCGGCGAGTTCGGTGGGCTGATCGAGAGTCTTTGAGCGGGTGACCGTTCGATACCGGCCGTCGCGCGCCTTGAGAACGACCGTACGGCCGAGTCGACCTCGCTTTCTAAGGTCTGCCGCCACCCCTTCCGCACGGGCCAGCAGCTCGCGCTCGATCTGTGCTTCGTCGATGAGGTCGACGGAATAGGTGCGTTCTTCGCTGACTTGCTTGCGTTGGCGGGGCACGCCGATCGGCCGGTCGTCCTCGCCTCGTGCGCGCTTGCGCAGGAAGAGCGCGGTCCGCGTACCGACGAGTTCGCGCAGGTGTTTCTCGGAAGCTCGGGCGATGTCTCCGATGGTTTCGATTCCTCGACTCCCAAGGCGGTCCCCGAGCTTTGGGCCGACCCCGGGGATGACGCGAACGCTAAGCGGCCGAATGATCTCTTGGGTCCGCTCTTTGGGAATCACCATCAGGCCGTCGGGTTTGCGCATATCCGAGGCGATTTTCGCTAGGAAGCGGCAGTGGGAAAGCCCGACGCTGGCGGTGAGGTGCTGCTGCTTGCGTATGGCCTTCATCAATCCTCGTACGAAACGGACCGCTTCATCGAGCGAACCCACCGCTTCCGTCAGGTCCCCGTAGGCTTCGTCGACCGAAACTTGCTCCACGACCGGAACGTCGGCGGCGAGCAGAGAAAAGACTTCTCGGGATACGTCGCGGTAGAGCCCCATGCGTCCGGATACCCAAACGGCATCGGGGCATAGGCGCGTGGCGACGAGCGACGGCATGGCCGAGCGCACTCCGAAGCGCCGAGCCTCGTACGAGCAAGTGGCCACGACTCCTCGCCTGCCCGGATGACCGATGATCACCGGTTTCCCGCGCAGTTCCGGCCGTTCACGCTGTTCGACCGCCGCGAAAAACGCGTCCATGTCGAGGTGCATGACGATCCGATCGACCATCGTTAGAGTAGATCACGCTCCCTCGTCCGACGCACGCCGACGTGATGTAGAGGTATCATCGCGGCGCTCGGAGTGAAGATGGCGGTGGGCTCTCGAGCCGATCAGGTCTAGATTCCCCCTCAGGTCCGCCGGAGCGGATCTCGGAGGATGCGAGGCGGATGCTTTCGATGACGCTGACGGGACGAACACTCACGGAGTGGAACGAGATCGATCGGATGGGGGATTCTTGGGACGCGCTCGCACTTTCGCGGGGCGTCCATACCGATCTCTACGATACCTACACCTGGACGCGGGCGTATCTCGAGACGCTGGGTACGCGCGACCGGGATGCTCTGCGCATCGTCTCCGTTTTCGATGGCGAGGAACTGGTTGCGGCCCTGCCGCTGACGGCCCGATCCGAGACGCGGTGGGAGACGCTCGGCTTCGGTTCGCGACCGCGAATCCGTCCGATTTTTCGCGGCGAAAGTCCCCGGGAAGGGATCTTGGAATCGCTGGTGGAGGAGATCGCCGCCAACGGCGTGCGTGAACTTTCGCTGCGCTGGCTTCCCGAGCGCGATCCGGCCACGCCCGCTTTGATCGAGGCCTTCCGCACGGCCGGCTACGAGACGATGGTGCGGCAAGGGGGCACCGAATGTCTCGCCGAGACCGCACCGACTTGGGACGAACATCGCAAGGCCTTCAAGAAATACGATCGCACGGTGAAGAACTTCGCCAACAAGGCTCGCCGCTTGGGCGATCTGACCATGGAGTGTTTCGCGCCGTCCGAACGTTCGAGTCTCGAGGGGTACGAGGAATACGTGGCCTTGCACGCTTCGGGATGGAAGGGCGAGGTCTCGGAAAAGATGAACGAGCACCGGCGCCGGTTGCTCGAAGCGTGCGACGAGAAGGGCTGGTCGCGCTTGTTCCTGCTGCGCGTCGCCGATGTTCCGACGGCCGCGATCGTCTGGTTTCGCCTCGGAGACGTGGCCGTCGCCTACTCGACGGTCTATCAGCAGCAAATGGCCGCGCTCAGTGCGGGTACGGTCGTGATGTGGTGGGCTCACGAGAAGATTTTCGCGGAAGATCGGCCGGCTTTGATCGACTATCTTCCTGGGCGCGGTTCCCAAAAGGATCAGCTTGGTCCGATCAAGGACCCTGTCTTGGTTTTCGACGCGGTGAAGAAATCCTTGGTCAGCGGATGGACCGCACCGCTCAAGGCCAAGGCGCGTTCGGCGGCTGGACGGATTTCGCGCATGGTCGGGTCCAAGAAGGAAGAAGGCGGCTTCCCGAGCCGGGATCCCGTCGCCGTATGTCGAATCACGATCGACGCGTCCGATCCAAGCGACGACGCGCATTGCGAAGCGCTCGAGCTTTGCCCGAAGAGCGAACTCTTTCTGACGGTGTGTGGCGGCTTCGCCAGCCCCAAGCGCATGAAGGATCAGTGGGAAGAGGGAGATTCGTGGTGGCTGTATTCCCGGGGCGGGCGCGTCGTGGCGGTGTTGCGCGTCGGAGAGGTGATCGAGCGGGAATCCGTCCTTCGCGAGGTCGTGCTCGTCGATGCGACGGAATCTTCTCTAGAGCGCGTGTTGGCGGTGACGGCGCACGCCGTCGGAGCCTCGATTCGAGCCGAGGTGGAACCTTCGTTCATCGCCGGAGGCGAGAGCGGGGAAGGACGGCCGGTTCCCGTCCACCGAGCATTGCTGCCGTGGCCGCTTCCTGTGTCTTGACGCAAATCGACGTTTCGAATTCCATCCGGCGACTTCGCTTCGCAGAAGGGTTTCGTGCTGGATCCGAGTTAGTATGGTCCGCGATCTAGAGGATGTTCGTGCGTGAGTCGTAAGTCATCGAAAACGAAGTCGCAGCCGCCGGTTTCGGCAACGAGAGTATCACTCACCTTTTGGTTGATCTTGGCCGTTGTCGTTCTCCTGTTTCTTTTCGTGTGGACCACTCGCAGTGTCGAGCCGCTGGGAATGGATCAGGGCCTCTTCGCGACCTTCGGCCAGGAAGTACTCGACGGCGAGCTTCCCTATCGTGATGTCTGGGACAGCAAGCCGCCGGCCATTCTCTACACCTACCCGTTGGCGTACTTGCTTTTCGGCCGGACGCCGGATTCGATATGGCTGTTCGAAGGGATATGGCTTCTGGCGACGGCTTTGGCGGCATTCGGTCTGGCGCGTCGCCTCTGGGGTTCGGCCGAAGGGTTGGCGGCGGCGACGCTCACTCTCGTCGGCTTGTGGGCCCCCGGGTTCGGTGGCTACTGGGGGAGGGCGCAAGCCGAGGAATTTCTCGCGCTTTGGCTGCTTCTTGCCGCTTGGATGGCTTTGAAGGCCGAAGGACGTATCGTCTGGGCTTTGCTCGCCGGTTTCTTTTGCGGTCTTGCCGGTCTTTACAAGGTTCCGGCCATGGCGTTGTGCGCAGCATGGCCGATCTACTGGTGGGCTTCGACGCGGCGCGGGGCCCTCGTGCGCACGGTGCTGATGGGTTTCGGGGCGGCTGCGGTTTGGGTGGGTGCTTGGCTTTGGTTCGCTTTACACGGCGCCTCGGCGGAATTCGTCGAGGCGGTGTTTCGGTACAACACCTACTATGCCGGGATCATTGCCCAAGGAAAATCGCTAGGCGGCGTGCTCGTCTCGCAGTGCACGACGCTTGCGACCGCGATACCCACGGCGTTGATCGCGGGCCTTGCGGGCTTCGTGCTGCTCGGGATCGACAGAAGAAAAGATCTCTACTTCGTTGGGCCTTGGTTTCTGTTGCTCTTTCTTGCAGTGACGGCGCAGCGACAGCTTGCGGGATATCACTTTCTACTGATCGTTCCGGCTTTGGCGTTGAGCGCGGGCTACGGTTTGACGGCTCTGCTGCGCCGGGCGAAAGATCGCAGCACCGCCATGCGGCGCGTTGCTCAGCTCGTGGTCGTCGTCTTGGGTATGACGACGATCTGGGAGATCGGTGAATGGAATGCCGAATATGCCAAGGACGCGGCACATCGCTTTGGCAGGATGGAGCGAGCGGAATATTTGCAGTCGTTCGGGGGCGGAGCGTTTTCGCCCGCCGGAGAAGAAGCCGCCGCCGAGTATATCAAGGCCCATAGCGAGCCTTCCGACACCGTCTTGGTGTGGGGTCTGTCGCCGGGAATCTACGCGCTCTCGCAGCGCAAGCCGGCGACACGTTATCCCTTCCACCATCTGTTGTTGACGAACTCTCCACTCTCCTCCGCCTTCCCCGACTTGCAGCAGCGCCGGAAGGCTTTCATGGAGCGGTTGAAGGCGAAGTCTCCGGCGGTGATCTTGGTCGGCTCCGGCGATCGCAACGGTTTCGAGCCGGAGGATTCCTATACGCAGATGGTACGCTTTCCCGAGTTTCGCGCTTTCCTCTTCGGCGGGTACGAAGAGCAGGAAGCGATCGGCCGCTTTCGGGTCTTTCTGGCGAAGAATGGGATCGAGTGATGAAACGGTGCTCGACGCACGGCTGCTGCTGTCTCTTGGGGGGAAGATTGCGTAATCTATTGCGATGGTAGTTCTCGGGATCGTGGTGACGGGCTCGGCCGTTCTCGTGGCGGCCTACTTCGTCTATGGAGCTTTTCTCGAACGAAGGCTCGGTGTCGATTCCCAACGCGAAACACCGGCGCATACTCTCGCCGATGGTATCGACTATGTTCCGAGTCGCCCATCGGTCTTACTCGGACATCACTTCTCTTCCATCGCAGGTGCAGGACCGATCGTCGGGCCGATCATTGCGGCAGCGGCGTTCGGTTGGTTGCCGGCGGTCGTGTGGATCGTGCTCGGCTCGATTCTCATCGGCGGTGTCCAGGACTTCGGTTCCTTGATGGCGTCGGTTCGGCATAAGGCGCGCTCGATAGCCGATCTTGCCGGAGAGGAGATTTCGCCGTTTTCCCGCCTGCTGTTCTTGGTCTTCGTTTGGTTGGCATTGATCTACGTCATCGTCGTCTTCGTCGATCTTACCGCGGCAACCTTCAGTGCCGAGCCCGGTGTGGCTTCATCGTCGACGATGTATATCGTGCTCGCGGTCGCGCTCGGCCTTCTCGTGCATCGAGCCGGAATCGGCTTGGCGAAAGCCAGTCTGATCTTCGTGCCGCTCGTTTTCCTGGTGATCGGATTCGGTCGAGATCTTCCGTTGCAAGTCGGGTGGCTGTCCTCGGCATCGGAATGGAGCTTTCTGCTGCTCGGCTATTGTTTCGTGGCCTCCGTGCTCCCGGTCTGGCTGTTGCTTCAGCCACGGGACTACCTTTCCTCTTTTTTGCTCTACGCGTGTCTACTAGGGGGGCTTCTCGGGGTGTTTTTCGGAGGAGGAGTCTTGCCCGAAAGCACCGAAGCATTGCCGGCGTTCGTGACGTGGAACGACCCGAGTTTCGGCTTGCTCTTTCCGGCGATGTTCATCACGATCGCTTGCGGGGCGTGCTCGGGTTTTCATTCCGTGGTTTCTTCGGGTACGACGTCCAAGCAACTCGCGAACGAACGACACGCACGGCCGGTGGCATACGGCGGCATGTTGCTCGAGGGAGTGTTGGCGCTGCTTGCCGTTGCTGCGGTGATTCTCGTTGGAACGGCGGCTTCGACGGGGCAGGCTCCGACCGTCATCTTCGCCGGGGGGATCGGCAAGCTCTTTTCGGCCATCGGTATTCCAGAGGGGCTAGGCGTGCATTTCGGTGCGTTGGCGGTTTCGACCTTTCTCTTGACGACGCTCGATACCTGCACGCGCCTAGCGCGCTACGTGACCGAAGAGCTTTTTTCGATTCCCCGCGGGAAGACTTGGGCGGTCGTTCTGGCGACGGCATCGACTTTGGTCATTCCGGTCGTTCTGACTCAGGTTACGCTCCATCTGCCCGATGGAACTCCGGCTCCGGCGTGGAAGGTGGTCTGGCCGATCTTCGGGGCGACCAACCAGTTGCTCGGGGCGTTGGCGATGATGGCCGTGACGGCATGGCTGCGAAACACGGGTAAGCGCTACGCGTTCGTAGCGGTTCCGACCATCTTTATGTTCGGCGTGACGCTGATCGCTTTGGTGCAACTCGTCTCACGTTTTGGTCCGCTGACGCTCGTCGGATCCATCGCCTGCATGCTCTTGATCTTGGCGATCGTACTTCTCGGGGAAACCCTGAGAGTCGTGGGGACCCGTGCTCGCGACGCCGGATGACGGAGACGGGCGTCAAGGTCTCGGGTGAGTAGCCGATAAGCCGAACGAGGGGATTCGTTTTCTCCTCGGAAGGGTGCTGCGTGCGTATCGATGCTCTCGTTCCGGGACTTTTGCCGGAACTCTCGAGACCTGAAGAGCGAAATCAGGGTGCGGGCGAGTCGCGAATTCAGGCGAATGGGTCCGGTGCGGACGATCGAGGCGGCCTGGTATCCGCTCCGGACAGAGCGGAGTTCGGAGAAGCGGGTTCGGATCCGGGACAAGGCGGCAAAGGCTCGCTGACGGAAGAAGAACGTCGCGCATTGCGCGATATGCAGGCAAGGGATCGCGAAGTCCGCGCACACGAAGCGGCGCACAAGGCGGCTGCGGGAAATCTGGCTCGGGGTGGCGCAAGCTTCGAGACCGAAAAGGGTCCTGACGGCAAGAGCTACGCCGTCGGCGGGGAAGTTTCGATCGATACGTCGCCGGTATCCGGAGATCCGCAGGCGACGATCAACAAAATGCAGCAGGTGCGTCGCGCGGCGCTCGCTCCACGCGATCCTTCCGGCCAGGATCGCAAGGTCGCAGCGAGTGCGGCGAGTCGAGAGGCACAGGCTCGCGCAGAGCTGAGGGCGCAGCGAGAAGAAGAAACGCCCGCAGGCCGGAAGACGGAAAGCAGCGATCAAGACCCGGATTCCCGCGGCCTCGATTCCTACAGAAGAATGGCAGAGAATGCTCCGGCAACCACGCTGCTGAACCTATTTGTTTAGGATTTCTTCTCGCCTAGCATCGGCTTTGCCTCGGATTCGCCAAGCAGCATTCGGCCCTGCGCCACAATCGAGCCCGCGCACTCACTTGCGCTAGCCGACGCATTCTCATTCGAGTCGGCTGGCTCTTAGTTGTCGCTCGCTGCTGGCTCGTCGGGAAGAGCCAAGCCCAGCTTCCGGGCCTTCTCCAGTAACTCCGCACACTGGGCATCGTCGAGACGTTCCGCTTCCTCGATCAACATGACGGGAATATCATCCTTGGCGGAGTACTTCAGCTTGGATGCGGGGCAAAAGAGGAACTGCTCTTCCTCGAAATAGATCAAAGGCTCCTTGGATTCCGGACAAACGAGAATCTCGCGTACCCACTCACTCAACGCCATGCTGCTCTCCAAAAGCGACCGACCGAAATGATCGCCCCACCCCTCCCAACTGTCAAGAGAGTCGGTGCCCGGCACACCATTCCGCAGGGAGAGGGAGTCGCTACGTCGATGCATCGGCATCGGCACGAGAGGAAACGATCGGCAGTGCGCAGCGCCGACGGACCCCGGAGCCAATGGAATCAGCGCAAGGCCGATCCCATCACCGTCATGACATGGAGCGAGACCGCTCCCATCTCTCCGGGCACCGTCCTTTATCGGCTCGTCTCCGGCCTCTCCAAGTGAGGGCGCGCCGAGCCGCCCGCCACGAGGAAAAGCGCCTCGGTGTCGGCAGCATGTTTACCAAGGGCTCGTATCAGTGGGCGGGGAAAACTCTCTCGGGTGCCAGGACGGACGAGTTTCGGAGGCGTCGTAAATCTCGATATTCGAAGCCAGCCAACGGCCGTAGCGCTCGAGGTCGCCCGTAGGGGCGATGGAGCAGCAGTCCTCCATCTCTCCATCTGCGATTGCGGTCAGGAAGGAGCGGAGGTAGTTGTCGTATGATTCGAACTCCACTAGCGCGCTCGGCGCATCGAGATCGATCGAGTAGCGGAGTAGACCGGGCTTACCCGTCATGGGATCTACTCCGGCGTCCTTGATTCGGAAGCGAAGCAGAGACGTGCGGGGGTTCCACTCGTAAGCGAAGACCATATCGCGCATCGTGCCACGTTGAAGGGCGGCTAGGTGTGTGCTGGGAAAGCGGAAAGAAAGCCCTACGATAGGGTAGTTCTCGAGGACTCGAAGGGTTTTTCCACGATAACCTTCTGGAGAGCGGCCCCGCAGACGGCTACCCGGTACGGGGTTTAGGATTGTGGCTACGGCACCTTGGAAATCATTGTTTTGGCCATAGATCAAGATTTCATCAGCACCGTTCCCGTCCTGATCCGGCATTGGTACAGCGAAGGCGTTACCCATATTCCAGTAGTCGACGAGGACTCGCCACCTGCCGTCATAGTCCAGACCGAGGACTTGAAACGGATAGTCTCTCCGGCTGCTTAGGCCGATCAGCACTTCGTCCTTGCGGCCATCACCGTCGAGTTCGATGGCATGGAGCGACGCCAGCGCAAACGAAAGAGCGATTCTTTCGCTTCCCAGCCGAGGCCTCAGCGCTGTAGGACGCGGGTCGCCCGAAGGGAAAAACGGCAAGTGAATGTCGTCAATCAGCCGTCCATCGGATCCATCGAGGAGACGCAACCGGGTGTCGTCGGCGGAGAACTGGTCATAGGTGGCAAGAGCGATCCTCGTGTTGCTGGAGCGCATCGAACCGAGAACACTCGCTTGTACGACCGCAGGTAAGAGGAGTTTCGAATGGCGTAAGTCTATGCTTGAAGAATTCACCAACCGCAACAACTGCTCTTCAAGATCTCTCAGGTGCCGGCCCGATTCACTGCTGACATCAATTCCGTTCCTAGTAATCTCGATCCGGTTTGCTGGTTCGAGCGGCTTGTGGAAAAAGCCGAGGCCGCCGAGTAGGCCAAGCGCACAGACGATCGCAGCGATGATGGTGACTCTTTTCCATCGTCCCTTACTGCTTTCGCTGTGTGGTGTTCGCCGAACGCTCTCCGGCAGTTCACCGCGAGGTGGGAAATCGATCTCGATCCAGTATTGATTCTCCGGAAGGCGGAAATGAACCGAAGATTCGGGGTGGTCCAAGTAGAAGCGGTCGAGCTTCGTGCGAAGCTCACGGGTAGCCGATCGGAGAGCACGAACGTAGTCGTCCTCTGTCCGTCCGTATACCGCTTCCGCGATGTAGCGAGCCGTCGGTTGTTTAGCCTTCGAGGCAGCGTCGAAAGCGGCCGCCAGAATCTTCTGCTGCAAAGGGGCACGGCGAATGCGATTCCACTGCAAGAGATCCTGAAGGTGCTTTTGGGCGAGTGTTTCGCGGCATTCCTCCCCGTTCTGTCTATCCATCTCTAAACCCTCCCAATTAGGAGCATTATACCGAACTAGGGCTCTAGAAGGGGGCTAGAAGCTGTTCGTGCCTCTTTCATCGTCGTTTGATGGTGTCGTCAAGCAGTTCTCTAAGGAGACGGAAGCAAAGAGACCCGTCAAAACAGAAGAAAGAAGGAGGTAAGAGATGAGAACCAAGAACGTGTTTCAGATTCTCGCAGTCCTGTTGATGCCGGCTTCAACGGTCATGGCGAGCGAGGGACGGATTCCGATCTATGAGACCGGAACCGTAATCTCGGAATCCGGTCACTATATTCTGACCCGAGACCTGCCGGTCAATCCCGACGGCCCGGCGCTCAGCATCACCGCGCGGAGAGTGACCCTCGATCTCAACGGCTTCTCGGTCAATCAAGCCGGGAATACGACCGATCCTGGAATTCGAGTCGAACAGCGCCTTTCGATGGAGGTGCTGATTCGAAACGGGAACGTCAAAGGCGGCAAACCCAGCATTCTCGCTCTAGGTAACAATCCGAGCGAGCCCGATAGCCGGCTGATTCTGGAAAACATTCGTCTGGAAGTCGGAGGATCTGCCCATTGTGTGGAAGTGGAAGGCGTGTCGACGGTTCACCTGACGGACAGTTCCCTACGAGGTTGCACCATCGGCGTTCGCCTGCGGTGCTCGGGTGGTTGCGGCAACCGTCGAATTCAAGGGCGGATCGAAGACAATACCTTCCTTCAAACGACGACAGCCATTCATTTGATCGACGCTAGCACCATGATCGTTTCCGGGAACCGTGTCCTGAACGAATCCTACGGCAGCGATGCGATCAAGATCGAAAACAGTCGTTCAATGATCGTTTCCAACAATAGTCTCGGCAATGGTGGCATCGTGCTGACAAACGTGAGAGGAAGCGACATCCGTGAGAATACGGTGGAGGGGAGTCTAACCGGCAACAGCTCGGGCATCGTCGCTGATGCAAGCAGCCGTGCCAACCGCTTTGTAGGCAATGTCATCGAATATGTCAACGAGAACGGAATCATGATTTCCGGGACAGCCAACTATGTTACTGGGAACACGACCAACCACTGCGGCCTTTTTGGTTTGAATTTCGCAGCCGGTGCGGACGACAACTACTACCGCGAGAACCAAGCCATCGGAAACGGCGGAACCTCTTGTACCAACCCCATTGGAAGCGACGTTTGCCTCGACGGAGCAAACTTGGTCAGCGGTGGAGACAACCATTTCGCCGGTTCGCTCTACTAGCGCGGGGGCCATCATGAAACGAGAGATTCTGATTGTGGCGATCATGCTCGCCTTGGGAGCCGGCCCCGCCGGGGCAACTTCCTTCATCCTCTCGCCGGATGCGCCGACGGATGATCCCGCGGGGTCAACAGCAGTATTTAGACCATGGGATATCGTACGGAACGATTCCGGTACCTACACGACTATGCTCATACTCCCGGCGGGGACCGCGGTCGATGCAGTCTACCGCCTCTCATCTGGTGATTGGCTTTTCTCGGTGGAAGCAGCAGCCGATCTCGGATCGGCAGTCTTCGACCCACGAGATCTGATCCTTTTCGACGGGGTGGACTATTCCCTCTTCCTTGATGGTGCTGCGGCTGGAATTCCTCCTGAGGCCAACATAGACGCTCTTTTCTTGGACGGTGGGGACAGCGGAGATCCCGTCGTAAGCCTTGATATTCCGGCGCTTGTCGGCGGCAGTTCCTATGGCCCCGGAGATCTACTCAAGTGGGACGGAGCTGCTTTCGCCCTCTATTTCGATGCTGCTTCCGCAGGGCTTCCGATTCAGGCGAACGTCACCGGGGCCGACAAGAGAGCGGGACTGTTGATCCTTACGCTCGACACACCGGTGACATTGGGTACGGGTCTGCTGCTGCCCGGCCAGCTTCTGTCGTGGGACGGTGCGTCTCTCAACCTCTACTATGAAGATCCGGCATGGCCCGTCAGTAGTCGTCTCGATGGGGTTGCTTTTCTTCCGCCTCCGGGGGTTGTTCCGCACTTGTCACTGGAGAAATCCGTTGCGGTAGAGGGAGATCTGACGATTTCATGGTCGGCGGCTTGCTCGGCAGGTGCCGCGGATTACGCAGTCTACGAGGGATCGCTAGGCAATTGGTACGACCATGTCCCCGTAACCTGCACGGATACAGGTGCCGATCTCGAAGAAACATTCACGCCGGGTGATAGCAATCGGTACTATCTTCTCACTTCCCACAATGCCAACGACGAGGGTTCCTATGGAATCTCTCACACGAATCCAAACGAGGCTGGTGCAGAGCGCCCGCCCTCCACGGCTGCCTGCGTGGTAAGCCAGGAACTTGATCCTTGTCCTTAGAAGGCTCGAGTGGCGAGGTCTCCATTCTGCTCGATTCATGATATTCGAAACCTTGA